>NZ_JACSOE010000010.1:0-81337 GCF_014349115.1 Alteromonas sp. BZK5
TAAAAAATCCGATACCAGAGACTGATATCGGATTTTGAAGCCTTAAAAAGATCGGTCAACCGATCATGAAAATTTTCTTAACTGATCGGCATTACGCAATTGCGGCCTTTTTTCTCTTATCAAAAAACGTTATGAACGTTTCATGCGTCTACGTAGGTAAACTGCTGGAGCAAGAAGCAATGCAATCCAGCCCATTGAACCACCACCCGATGTATCGTTTACACGAATTATTACGGTTTCTGTCGTAGTATCGATGCCGTCAGTTGCAGTTACTTCAACTGTTACCTGACGAGCCTGTTCATGACTTGGCGCGGTGTCAGTGATTGATGATGTAGCCATACCATTTACGGTAATAGTAACGTCGTCACCGTCCGGGTCAGTTGCAGAAGCCGTCACGGTGTATGACTCACCCTCATCTACACTTGTTGGTGCAGAGATTGAGATAACAGGTGCGTCTTGCACACCCGCAACCGCTACAGTTACTGTGCCTTCACCAACAATATCACCTTCTACCGGCTCTTCATTTTCATCAATGGTACCTTCAACACGCACCGTATACGTGAATGAATCTTCACCGAAGAAGTTAGTATTTGGAGCGTAGGTCACCGTACCATCTTCATTTACTGTAACTGTACCGTTTGCAGGCTCAGTAGTTACTTCAACAGTCGATGGATCAAGCGGCGCTTTATCAATAGTGATTGGCGTAAACGTACGAAAATCACCTGAAAGCGATTCCATGGTAAATGTGTTGATGATTGTGCTGTCCATTTCATTAGCAAGGATGTTAGCCGTTACCGACGCATCTTCGTTAACTGACAGCATGTCATCCATGTATTCGCTTGAAGGAACAACGGTACCGTTATAGCTGAACTCAATTTCATCACCAGGAGATGATGCTAAAATGAATTCATCACCTGAAACAGGTAACGTTCCTTGTGCCCCCGCAGATGTTAACGCACCAAGAGTAAAGCCAGCTGTACCCGTTGGATTCTCGAACCCAGCAACAGTAGCGTATTGAGGGCTATCCATATTTCCGTATACGAAGTGGATGGTATCAAAAGCAAAGTCATACCAAATTTGGAAGTTAAAGCTTGTATCAGGAATGCCCCACAGCTGTGCATTTTCCCATTCAATTACAAGCAATGAGCCATTAGGACCATTCAAGCTAGCAGCATATAAGTTACCTGTACCTTCATCTCCTGCGTCAGTACCTAATAAATCAAGGTCTGTCCAGAAAGGTGCTAGTACATTGTTAGGTTCATTACTGTTTGGCATAACAGCAGGCGTAGGCGTTGTTACGTTTCCTGAAGATGTCCCCAAAGATATATAACCGTTTGAAGAAATCTGCATTGAGGTGTATGTCTTACCTAGATACGTCATCTCAGGAAGGTCTGAGATAGTGATTGAGGTATCATCACACGAACCTGAACAGGTTAGAGGTTGTACTCCCAGCGCGGCCATTGGAAGGTAACCACCCGTTAGTGCAGCGATAGTAGTATCTGCGTCTAATGAGTAAGACGAGGTGTTCAACGCACCTTCCCAGTAGATTTGACCTTTGTCAGCATCGTAGGATACAGGCTCTTGGTTTCCGTTCTTAACCGCAGCAATAGTAGATGGATCAATCTGGAACTTGTGGTCTACTGTTCCTGTAACACCAATCATGCCAGTAACATTTTGGTTTGTCGCTGATGCAGAAACTCTAACCAGTTGACCTTCTTCAGCCACTTGCGTGCTAACGTCACTGCTAAATAATTCAGGTCTATCTGTGCTGATTGGATAAACTGCAACGGGAATAAAGTAATCCGTTGTTGTATCGTCTGTGTCTGCCCAGTTAATGCCCCCGAAAGACCATGACCCAGTTGAAGCCGTTGTAACGTCTACTGCAACCATGATTTCAGCAGATGCACCTGCAGGTAGCGTTGCCATTTGCGGCGTCACTGATGCTGAAATGGCTGGATCATTGAACATAGCTGTTGCATCAACAGTTATGTCTTCATCGCTGGTGTTAGTTACCGTGATAGACATTTCACAGTTCAAGTAGCAATTACCATCTACAAGACTTAGGTCGCTATAAGTTAGCTCAACTGTCGTTGCGCGCGGTAAGTCTAAACGGCCAGCACCCATGTCGAAGTTGTCTGCTTGTGTAGTCGCATCTTCTTTTAATACGTCACGAATTGAAGAGGTTACTAGCGCGCTCTTAATTTGTTGTGCAGTCCAATCAGGATGCATTTGTTTAAGAAGTGCAGCTGCTCCAGCAACGTGAGGCGATGCCATCGAGGTACCGTTTTTGAACGAGAAGTTCTGGTCTTCGTGTCCTGGTGCATCTGGAGATTCACCAGAGAAAATACGCGTACCAGGAGCGGCAATGTTGGGCTTAAGGAATGACGGATCGCCATTCGGTCCACGAGAGCTGCTTTCATTCATGATGTCAGCAAGGCTGTCTGAAACAACGCGAACAATGTCACTTCCAATGGTTACGTTTAGTGCTTCGTCTGTTGCTATCGCTAAAGACGCAAGTTCTTGCCCTGATGTCGCAGGAAGCATAAGTGAAGGAATGGTTTGAGCTTCACTCAGGCCGCCCATTAATATTGGCGCTTCACCGCGTCCATCGACATTGTGAACAAGAACAGCAGTTGCACCAGCAGCCTCTGCGTTCTCAATTTTTGTTACAAAGCCACATGTACCACGGCTGATAAGCGCAATTGCACCGTCAAACGCGCCTGCAGCAAATGCATCACAACCTTCAACGTTTGCCGCATCTACTTCACCTGCATAAACAACCGGTGCGGTAATTGGGCTATCAAATACAATGGCTGGATTGCCTACAGAATAAAGTGCTGGAATTGAACCGATAGTGGTGTCACCTTCAATTGTCACTTCATTTGCAAATAGACGACCCGTTGTTGTGTTTGCAACGGTGATTACATCTTCTGAGCAGCCAGGGCAGCCAATCGTACCTTCATTTGGACCGTCATTACCCGCTGCGAAGACGGTAACCACGCCAGCATCGTGCATTGCTTCAAGTACGTCTTCATAAATAGAGCCGTTGGGGTTGCCGCCAGCGCCGCCGCCCCACGAGTTATTTACAATGTCGGCGCCGTCTGTAAGCGCGGCTTCAAGCATTGATAAGAGCATTGAAGAGGCACCACTAGAAGACGCTGGGTTAGCAGGTGTTGCATACAAACCCTTGTAAACCATTAGGTAAGCGGCTGGAGCAACACCTGAGATTTCAGCTTCTGCACCATCGCGCTCAGCCATTACACCGTAGTTACCAACAGCAGTACCGGCAACGTGAGTACCGTGACCGTTAAAACCGAGTGGGCTTTCATATTCTTCTTCAACAACTGAGAAGCCTTCTACGATATCGGCTGCGCGAGCTACGATAAGTTTGTTGTTACAGAAATCAGGAACTTCTGAGCAGTAGTCATCAGTAGGAAGCGTTTCAGCATCTGGAGCTGTGAAGTTTTCACCACTGAATAGCGGGTTTTCTGGGCGAATACCGCTATCAATAATCGCAACTTTTACACCTGCGCCTGCATTTTCTTTACCACCCAGCTGTTCCCAAGTTTCTACGGCACCAATGAGGTCCAAACTTGCGTCCATTTGTGCGTGATGAATGACGTCAGGATATACTGCTTTCACCGTTGAAAGGCTTGAAAGCTGATCAAGAGCACTTTTTGAAACGATACCCGCAAAGCCATTGAACGCAGCCGTATATGACATATCAGCTTTAAATGACTTGTCGAAAGACTTGATAGATTGAATAACGGATTGCTGTTGCGATTCAAGGAATGACTTATATTCCTTTGCTGCGCTTGACTCAAAGTTAACCTTTTTGCCTTTGTGCGCAGCCATACTGCTTACACTTGGGTTTACAGCGCTGAATTGCGCCATCGGTACATCAGTTAGCTGGACGATAACACGTACACTATCGCTATTTGCTTGAATGGCATTTGCAAGAATATTCTTCTTGTCGAACGACGCCTCAATGGCATTTTGTTGCTCTACGCCGTAACCAGATAGTTGATTTGATATAGCTAAAGCACCAAAAGCCGAGCCCGCTAATGCGGTAGCAATAACTGTACTTAGGATTGTTTTTTTCATAATTATTCTCGTGTGAATAGTTCCCTGGAGCCCAACGATTTTCTTGTTTGCTTCAAAGGTCATTCGCCTCGTTTAAAACGCAACTTATCGTTGTGACTGTCTATTACTAGCACACTTTTTTTCTTTTTGTAACGTGTGTTTCTGCAATACACAACTTACACATTTTGTTACATTTAACGGTGAATAGACGTTGCATAGATAACTCCTTTTTTACTTGAAGTTATACACCGACGTGGTTTGGCATCCTAAGTTGTAAAAATCTAAATACTTTGTCCACTTAGACGAATAAGAAACATCTGTCCTACGTGATTTTCATATTATTTACATAAGGTTTACGTTTTTAGGACGAATATCCTTTTCATTTAGACTAATTGAGTATGTCTATTTCACCCATTTGAAAAAATGCCAATGAATAAGTAGGACGCTCCTGCATTTTCTCAACTAGCATATTGGTATCACTATAAGTCGCTATTAACCCTCATATTTAAGGGGAACAAACGTGAAAGACAGAAATCATTTGGCCGAAGTAAAAACAACAAATAAGGTCGAAATTATTACTAAAGGGGTTGTTGATATCCCAATGCTGCAAATCCTTGCTGCTGAAGGTGAACTCATTGAAAAAGCAGTTGAACCTGACCTCAGCAAAGAAGAAGCATTAAAAATATTTAATACCATGCATTACATTCGAGTATTGGATGAACGTATGGTGGGTGCACAGCGCCAAGGTCGTATTAGTTTCTACTTGGCAAGCACAGGTGAAGAAGCGGCGTCAGTTGCAAGTGCTGCAGCACTCTCAGACGACGACATGATTATGTCTCAGTACCGTGAGCAGGGCGCATTGGCGTACCGCGGGTACACCACAGAACAGTTCATGAACCAAATGTTTAGCAATAAAGACGACCCGAATAAAGGACGTCAAATGCCTATCCATTATGGTGACAAGCCACTTAACTTCATGACTATATCTTCACCACTAGGCACACAGATCCCTCAAGCATCTGGTTACGCCTATGGCCAGAAAATGTCGGGTAAAGATGTGGTTACTATCTGTTACTTCGGTGAAGGTGCAGCGTCTGAAGGAGACTTTCACGCAGGGTTAAATATGGCAGCCGTACTAAACTGCCCAGTTATCTTCTTTTGCCGTAACAATGGCTACGCCATTTCAACACCAGCAGAAGAACAGTTCGCGGGCGACGGCATTGCTTCTCGTGGTTTGGGTTACGGAATTAAAACCATCCGTGTTGATGGTAACGATGTGTTAGCCATCTACGCAGCTACAAAAGAAGCCCGTCGTATTGCCATTGAAGAAAAGTGTCCTGTACTTATTGAAGCCATGACTTATCGCTTAGCGGCGCACTCCACGTCAGACGACCCAACAGGCTATCGCTCTCGTGAAGAAGAAGATAAGTGGCGTGCAAAAGACCCTATCGCTCGTATGGCGAAATGGTTAGAAAGCAAAGGCTGGTTTGACGAGGCTGAGAACCAAAAACGCGTCGATAAAGCAAGACAAGACGTTCTAGCAGCAATGAAGAGTTGTGAAAAGACTGACGTATGTGCCATTGAAGACATTGTCGAAGATGTATACGACACAGCACCTTGGCACTTAAAAGAACAACTCAGTGAATTGAAAGCGCATATTAAGAAGTACCCGAAGATGTACCCTAAAACAGCAGGGAGAGTAAAATAATGGCTAAGATGAATCTACTTCAAGCAATTAATAATGCACTCATCACAGCCATGACCGAAGATGAAAAAGTAATGGTCTTTGGCGAAGACGTGGGCCATTTTGGTGGCGTATTCCGTGCGACCAGCCATCTTCAGGAAAAATTTGGCAAAGCACGTTGCTTTAACACGCCGCTTACTGAACAAGGCATTATAGGCTTCGCAAACGGATTGGCATCACAGGGCTCTGTACCTGTTGCTGAAATTCAATTCGGTGATTACATTTTCCCTGCGTTTGACCAAATCGTGAATGAGACGGCTAAATGGCGCTATCGTTCAGGCGGTCAGTTCGACGTTGGTACGCTAACAATTCGTACACCTTATGGCGGCGGTATTGCCGGCGGCCACTATCACAGTCAATCACCAGAGGCATTCTTCGCTCACTGCCCAGGGTTAAAGATTGTTATCCCTCGTGACCCATATCAGGCGAAAGGTTTGTTGCTTGCGTCAATTCGCGATAAAAACCCCGTATTGTTTATGGAGCCTAAACGTCTTTACCGTGCTTCTGTATCGGAAGTGCCTGAAGAAGATTACGAACTGCCATTAGGTAAGGCAGATATTGTTCAAGAAGGTAGCGATATTACTTTACTTGGATGGGGCGCGCAGATAGAAATACTGCAAAAAGCTGCAGAAATGGCTCTTGAAGATGGTGTGTCGTGTGAAATTATCGATTTACGCAGCATATTACCGTGGGACGTTGAAACGGTTATGCAATCTGTAATGAAAACAGGTCGCTTATTGATAAACCACGAAGCACCGCTAACGGGTGGCTTTGCGAGTGAAATCGCAGCGAGCATTCAGGAACGTTGTTTCTTATATCTTGAAGCGCCTATTGCGAGAGTGTGTGGTTTAGACACGCCGTATCCTTTGGCGCACGAAAAAGAATATATGCCAGATGAAACGAAGACGTACGAAGCCATAAAACGTACGCTTCACTACTAAGCCGGGGGACGATGAAATGACAATTGAATTTATCTTACCGGACATTGGTGAAGGTATAGTTGAATGTGAACTTCTGGAATGGTTAGTTTCTGAAGGTGAGCATATAGAAGAAGATCAACCTGTCGCGGAAGTAATGACCGACAAGGCTACCGTGCAAATTCCTGCAATGCATGCGGGTGTGGTTAATAAACTGCATTACGCGGTAGGCGATATTGCTAAAGTGCACGCACCATTATTCTCTATGACGCCAGATGATGCCGACGCTAACTCAGATACACATGAAGACGCGCAAGCGGAAGTAAAAGACAATGCGTCTGAAACAGCGACAGCGAATGATAGTGCTTCTTCAGGCGCTTCAAACGGCAAGCACATCGAAGACTTTATTTTGCCAGATATTGGTGAAGGTATTGTCGAGTGCGAAATTGTGAAATGGAACGTGGCTGAAGGCGATGAAATTGAAGAAGATCAAGCCGTTGTAGAAGTGATGACCGACAAGGCAGTGGTAGAGATCCCCGCTAAAAACGCAGGTACCGTGCATCGTCTTTATTACGCGCAAGGCGATATAGCGAAAGTGCATAGTGCATTGTTTGCGCTAGAAGTTGCCGGTGAAGTCACAACTAGTAGCGGTACTAATGACGAATCACCATCGGCAAACAACAGTGCTTCAAGCGTTGCATCTCAAAGTTCGGTGAACAAGCAAACAAACGGTTCAAGTCAACAATCAGCGCAATTTGCTCCTTCAAAATTCAGCGACGGCGAATACGAGCCACCTATCGCTATAGAAGGTAAAGTGTTGGCTAGCCCCGCGGTAAGACGTGTTGCAAGAGAAAAGAATATCGACCTTTCTACTGTGGAAGGCTCGGGTAAAAAGGGGCGGATCCTTAAGTCTGACGTGTTGAATCTACAACATTCGAATGTTGACACGTCGTCTCAAAATACGTCATCTTCTGCGCCAAGCTCATCTACCGCAGAAAAAGGTGATTTGAATAGCACAAGCACTGTGCTTAAAGGCAGCGTTAGAACAGAAAAAGTACGCGGTATTCAGGCAGCTATGGCGAAGCAAATGTCGGCTTCGGTCTATACTATCCCGCACTTCACAGTCAGTGACGAGTTGGTAATGGACAACCTGATGTCGCTACGCAAGCTGCTTAAACCTGAATTTGAAGCGAAGAACGTAAAACTCAGCTTTATGCCGTTTTTCGTTAAAGCAATGTCGTTGGCACTCAATGAGTTCCCTGTAGTTAACAGTCAGCTTAACGAAGACGCCACTGAGATAAGCTACTTCGCAGATCACAATATTGGTTTTGCAGTAGACTCTAAAATTGGTTTGCTTGTACCCAATATTAAGCGTGTTCAAGACCTATCTCTGTTAGAGATTGCTGTTCAAATGCAGGATATTATCGAACAAGCCAGAGCGGGCCGCGTGGCTGGCGAGCACCTTAAAGGCGGTACGATTAGTATCTCTAATATCGGTGCAATAGGCGGTATTACCGCAACGCCAGTAATTAATAAACCAGAAGCTGCTATTGTTGCTCTTGGCAAAACGCAGAAACTTCCACGCTTTGACGATGAAGGAAATGTTAGCGCGCAAAATATCATGGCGGTTAATTGGTCTGGCGACCACCGTATTATTGATGGTGCGACTATGGTGCGATTCAATAATCTATGGATGAGTTACCTAACTCAGCCAGAAAAAATGTTGATGCACCTTAAGTGATATCATTCAAAGCAATTTGATTTGCAGTAGCAATATTTTAAAAGGGCCGGTAGCAAAACTATTGGCCCTTTTTTGTTTTGTATACCTCAAAGCGCGTTGACGTTATTATAGAGCACTATAAACAAACGAAAATTTTACTGAGGTTTTGTGCTTAGTTATCAACATGCCTTTCATGCGGGCAACCACGCTGATGTCATCAAACATCTTTGTTGGATTGGCGTTATCAACGCATTAAAGAAAAAAGATAAACCTTTTACGCTTTTCGACACCCACGCAGGCGCGGGCGCGTACGATCTAACCGATGCCATGTCATCAAAAAATAAAGAGTACGAGACAGGTATATCTCGTTTGCTTATAGATGATAAAGGCGCGCAGGACTTGCCAAATTTGTTGGCCGACTATTTATCGTTGTGTGAACCGTTTTTAGCACAACAACAATATCCGGGCTCACCGGCAATAAGCGCAAAAGTAAAAAGGGACGGTGATAATTTACACCTAATGGAACTTCATCCTGCGGAATTCGATAAACTAGACATAAACGTATCCCGTTTACGCACCCTTAATAGCCACGTCCATAAACGTGACGGGTACGAAGGGCTTCGCGCTCTCACGCCACCTAAACCCAATCGCGGTGCTATTTTAATCGACCCTCCTTATGAGCGCGTGAATGAATATAGCGACCTTGTTAAGGGTGTGGAACAGGTATTCAAACGCTGGCAGCAGGCACAAATCGTAGTGTGGTATCCACTATTGTCAGAGAGGGCTGGCGCCAAAAGTGGTGCAAGTGAAGCTATGTGTGAAAAGCTTGCAGCAATGGGTAAACCCTGTTTTAAAGCAGAAATATGCTTGGAAGAAAATACCGCTGATGCCGGAATGTATGGTTCGGGCGTATTCGTTTTGAACCCGCCTTGGCAGCTAGATACTAATTTAAAAAGCGCGTTAGAAAGCGTTGTTGGTATGCTAGGTGAAAATGAAGCAGGTTATCACGCTACAGCGCATGTTACCTGGATAAACGAAGATAATTGATTGCTGTGCGGTTTAACAATGGTAAGCGTATTGTTGCTGATTAATCTGTTTCAAAAAGTCACTAAAAGCGTGAAGTAAAAAACATGTCGCAACTCAAAGGCCTAAAACATTTCTATATACCCGATGAGCAGTCGATATATCTGCTATCTCATGCGGATGCGAAAAAGTTAAAAGACTGGGTAAACCTTTGTATCTCACAGTTAGAAGGGTTGGGGTACAGTGACATCGAACTTTTAGGAAAAGGAGCCTTTGGGTTTGCGTTTGCAGGGAACGCGCCAAGCGGTGAATCACGGGTATTTAAGTTTTCGCGAATAACGTTGCCGCAGCATGTGCAAGATAGACTAGAAGAGGAAGCATTTATGCTTTCTCACGTTAATCACGAGTTTGTGCCGCGGTTTATTGAATATCAACAAATACGTAAACAATCCATCTTAGTTATGGGTCGCGCACCTGGCGAAGACCTAGAAAAAGTCAGCTTGAAAACAGGCCCACTTTCGCCCCGTATTATCGTCAAAATTGCAGTGCAGGTCGGCGAACTTTTATCCAGTTTTCGCCAATACAGTGAAAATGGAGAAATTAAACCCATTGTGCACGGAGACATAAAACCCTCGAATCTGGTTTGGGATGTCGAAAATGAATCGGTTGGGCTGATTGATTGGGGCTCTTCAGTGTTCGCACAGACTGACATTACTGGGCAGTATGTGGGTAATAATGTCATGGATTTAATGTCGGGTGAACTGCATCAAACTAATGCTCGACTTGGCGATGTATATTTTATTGGCGAGGAGCAGCTTAATGGCGCACTTTCCAGCCCCCGCTTTGATGAACAAGGCCTGGCGAGTACCCTGTATGCTTTGGCTTCAGGACAGTCTTGCCGTTATGGCAGTAAAGTTATCACGCCGTCATCCCTTGGTCTTCCAAAAATGCTTGCTAATATCCTTGAGCACATGCTCAGTGAAGATCCAGAAAAGAGAAGGCAGGGCGGAGATTACCTGTTTAATCATCTCCACGTTTTGAAGAATATGGTTTTCACACAAGACAAGCCACCGCAGTACACTCCGCTAATACCTACGTGGCTGGCCCACGCTCAGAACCGTGCTGATATTGAAACCGTTGTTTACAGCTCTCGAAAATCTTACCTACGCCAACAGGCTAGACTGTCTGACTCATTAGATGAAAAAGATGTAGATGAACTTCGTTATATAGACGATGCGCAATTTGACCGCTACTACAAAAACTATTTACAGGGCATGGGGGATACCGAAAAAGCATTTATTTCTGCAATAAGCAGACTAGGCCGTTACCCTGTAGTTGGCGGTATGGCTGTGCGCTGGGAGCCAGAAGGTATATATGTCGATTCAAGCTTGAACTTATATGATGAATCAATGAAAGCAGCGTTTGATTTAGCAGTGAATAATGTCATTAATTTAGCAAGGGCTATTCACAAGCCCGCGGTGTTCAAATGTTGTATGTTCAACGCCAAAAACACGCTGCACATTGAACGCGAAAGTGAAGATGAAGACTTTAAACCTGCTGGCGGTATGTTTATTCCCTACGAACTATCAAGGGTTTCTGCACAAAAGGATGAAAGCCGTACTCACTCATATTTCGAAGATGGCGATGATCCAGATGAACTATTAAAGCTGCCTCAGGAGATTATCGATACCATCGTTCAACTTAATACAATACATCACACTGGTTGTATTATATTTGAAGCATTACCGCGGCATTTGAAAATTCACAACTATTACACGTTGCTTGACCACAGCCAAGAAGAGCGCTTCCACGCATTATTAGCGCAACTCGTTCAGCAAATTCCCAAAATAAAAGGGCTAGGCATTTCAGGGTTTATGAAGTTACCCTATAAAGATACGCGCTTTTTCGAGCATAAAGCAAAATTGCCTGAAAAGTACTACCCACGAAACCCAAAAGCAGTAATTGAAGAGAAAGTACAACATGTCTGAGATTAAACTATCGTCACTTTTTGAACTCGAAACAGTGGAAGCTGGCATCTATCGAGGTCAAAGCTGGGATTTAGGCTTCCGCGCCTTGTTTGGTGGACAAGTTTTGGGGCAAGCGTTAGCAGCTGCATACGAAACAGTGGAGGCAGATAGAGTCGCACACTCATTCCACACTTATTTTTTACTACCAGGCGATGCTAAAAAGCCTGTAGTTTACGATGTTGAAGTAGTGCGAGACGGCAGAAGTTTCTCTGCTAGACGGGTTAAAGCCATTCAGGATGGTAGAAATATTTTCTACATGACAGCGTCTTTTCAGGTTCCTCAAGATGGCATGGAGCATCAAAACCCAACAATGCCAGATGTGCCTGCGCCGGAAGATGTGCAGTCTGACATTGAATTCTATGAAGCTAACTTCAATAAAATTGCACGGCCCATGCAAGAAGCGTTGAGCTATCATAAACCTGTAGATATCCGCACGGTAGATGCAGCTAACTCTTACCAGTCAGCGAAACGCGAACCGACGCGTTATATCTGGTTAAAAGCAAGAGACACAATGAATGCATCACTGACTGTTCATCAAGCTGCGCTTGCTTACGCGTCAGATTATCATTTTCTCAGCACGTCGCTTCAACCACACGGTGTTGCGGTAACCGATAAATCACTTCGAATCGCAACGATAGACCATGCTATGTGGTTCCACCGCCAAATTAATATGAACGAATGGTTATTGTATGCAATGGAGAGTCCTTTTAGCGGAGGCTCTAGAGGGTTGGTACGCGGACAAATATTTAACCAAAATGGTGAACTTGTCGCGTCAACCATGCAAGAAGGGTTAATGAGAAAAGTAGACGAATAGGGAGAGGGTAATGCGCTACAAATTAGGTTCTACATCACCGCTGGTTGATGAAAGTACGTTTATAGCGCCAGGCGCACACGTTATTGGTAATGTTGAACTCAAAGTGGGTTCAAGCGTTTGGTTCAATGCGGTTATACGCGGCGATATGGACAAGATAACCGTTGGTGAAAATACGAATATCCAAGATGGCAGCGTATTACACACCGATGCAGGTATTCCTTTAGTGCTAGGTGAAGGGGTAACTGTA
Organism: Alteromonas sp. BZK5; assembly: GCF_014349115.1. NCBI lineage: Bacteria > Pseudomonadati > Pseudomonadota > Gammaproteobacteria > Alteromonadales > Alteromonadaceae > Alteromonas > Alteromonas sp. BZK5. The sequence continues at coordinate 12,576 of NZ_JACSOE010000010.1, forward strand.
GGACATAAAGTCATGCTTCACGGCTGCGAGATTGGTGATTATTCCTTGATAGGAATTAACGCTGTCGTATTAAACGGTGCAAAAATTGGAAAGCACTGCATCATTGGCGCTAACGCATTGATAACGGAAAACATGGAAATTCCAGATTACAGTTTAGTAGTTGGAGCGCCTGGTAAAGTCATTAGAACATTTGATGAGAAGATCGAACCCAAACTAAAAGCGTCCGCAGAACATTACGTAGATAACGCCAAAACATATAAGTCATCATTACAGCCAGTTGATAGCTGACATTTAAGACTAGGCTGTTCGCGATATTTTGAATCCCCATAAAAAATGCCCAGAACAAACGTTCCGGGCCTAGGGGAATGGCTCATTGCTGAGCCGTGCGCTAACTTTTACACGGGAGAGTTTAAATAAAATCTTTTAAACGGACAATGAGTATAGAATACATTTGTTTAAATTATAAACGATTTTTGCGTGAATTTTATCTTACACTCTCAACGTCAATCAAATTGTAGAACTTATACGTTAGTAATCAATGGACTACATACTGGTCGGATGTGATGTTTTTTAAGTAAAAAGATATACAGTTTATATCCACATGTCGCACGCATTTTATCCACGTGATGAAGCGTGGTTAATGTATACTCTTGTTAAATAAATAGACATACTTCCATTCATGAAAGTTATGTTGAAAACAGACAGTTGTACCATGCCATTATCCTTGTAGTATGACGTCAACGTTCATGCTAACTATGCGTGATACTGACTCTAAAAACAGACTCTTACATTAATACGAGGATGGATTATGCAATCATTTTCTACTTTTATTCCCCCTGAACGGACTTTGATGGGTCCAGGACCATCCGATGTTAACCCCAGAATTCTAAACGCCATGGCGAGACCCACCCTGGGTCATCTCGATCCATTATTCATTGAGTTAATGGACCAAACCAAACAGCTTTTACAATATGCATTTAAAACTGACAATACACTTACTATGCCTATTTCTGCTCCGGGCTCAGCAGGAATGGAGGCATGTTTTGTTAATCTTGTAGAACCAGGCGATAAGGTACTCGTGTGTATTAACGGCGTATTTGGCAATCGAATGGTCGAAAACGTAGAGCGTTGTGGTGGTGAGGCTATTACCGTCAACAATACATGGGGCGAGCAAACTGACCTTAATGTGGTAGAAGACACCCTTAAAGCCAATCCGGATATAAAGATCCTTGCCTTTGTTCACGCCGAAACATCTACGGGCGTACGCAATGAAGCCAAAGCGCTTTGTGAGCTGGCTAAAAAGTATGATTGTCTTAGCATTGTTGATGCAGTTACCTCTCTTGGAGGTATCGAGTTAGATGTTGACGGTTGGAGCATTGACGCTATTTATTCAGGTTCACAGAAGTGTTTGAGTTGCGTGCCGGGTATCTCTCCTGTTTCATTTAGTGAAAGAGCAGTTAACGTTATTCAAAACCGAAAAACGAAAGTGCAAAGCTGGTTTCTAGACATGAACTTGATTGTTGGTTATTGGGGGCAGGGCGCCAAGCGTGCCTACCACCATACCGCACCTGTCAACAGTATGTACGCTATGTACGAAGCACTTCTGATTTTAAAAGAAGAAGGCTTAGAAAATGCGTGGCAGCGTCATGCATTGGGTCATGAAAAACTTGCGCAGGGTCTAAGTGAACTTGGGTTAGAGATAACGGTAGACAGCGCTTATCGTTTGCCTCAATTAAATGTAGTTAAAATTCCAGACGGCGTAGACGATGCTGCCGTTCGCAAGCAATTGCTTGAAGATTTTAATTTAGAAATCGGCGCCGGTTTAGGCGATCATGCCGGTAAAGTATGGCGAATTGGTCTTATGGGATACGCATGTAAACCCCGTAATATCGATCACTGCCTTGCTGCGTTGCGCACTGTGCTTAAGTAAAACGCCTAGCGCCTTTTACTCTTTTCGGTCAACACGTTCAGCGAGATGCTTAGCTGAACGGTTGGCTTTTAACCATTTAGCATATAAAACCCATTTAACATCGCGCTTTGATATCAGTCCGCATAGATCATTACCCACTCAGCGAGATTTAAAATGTTCGTAATCGCGGCGTGTTACCGCAGTTATAGTGGTTCTACATCAAGTTGACTGGTATTAGTTATCCATTTTTGGGTCTTGCCTCATAAAAAGCACATCTCGGCGAAGTTATATCTCTTCTCATCTCAGTTCAGTGCTAAGATTTCGTTTGTTGCGTATATTCATAAACTATTCAGTTTTAAACATTTATCCTTTCGGTAACGTAATTAAAAGGCACCATAAAAAAGGAATCTCTATGAAAATGATCACGCGTACTAATACTTATTCGACAGCAAAAAGTGTAGTTAAAAAAGCATTGTTAGCTTCATCATTTATTGCCTTATCTGCACCTATGGTTTCTGCACAGGCCGCACAAGAAGCGGTTATAAATGTGCAAGGCGTAGGAGCGGTAGAAGTGACACCAAATGCTTATTCAGTCACACTCGTTGTTGAAGAAGAAGGTAATACAGTAGGTAAACTGAACACTCAGCTTGATTCGGACCTCCGCTCTATTGTTAAGTTCTTGCTTAATCAAGGTATAGATGAAAAGCACATTCAGAGTATGCAAGTACGCTTACAACCTCGCTATATCAATACGCCTCAAGGCCGTCAGCAAGAAGGTTTCACGTTGTCACGAGATATCAACGTCACATCTACTGACCTTGAAACTTATGACAAAGTATTAGATGGCGTGCTTAAACGAGGTGTTGATCGCATACAACAATTTAATTTTATTTCAGTTGGTGAAGGCGATGCCTATCAAAAAGCACTTATCTCTGCGGTAAAAGACGCAAAGCAACGTGCACAGTTATTAGCAAAAGAATTAGAGATTGAAGTAGGTGAAGTTGTTGCAATCTCAGAATCTGGTGGCAATATGCCGATTCCAGTAATGCGCGCCGAAGCTTTTGCCAAAGACATGTCTATGTCTTTACCTGGCCAAGAGCGCATAGAAGCGCGTGTTAATGTGTCTTTTAACATTGTTCAATAGCAGGAAATTCGTTTGAAAGAACAACAGTACGGTCAGTTAATAAACCAAGCAAAGAGCTTGGTTTCTGGCGAGCACGATCTTATCGCTAACATGGCAAATATAAGTGCGCTGCTTTTCAACAGCCTCGAAGAGGTGAATTGGGCAGGTTTTTACCTTTATAAAGAAGAGCAGTTGGTACTCGGTCCATTTCAGGGGCAACCAGCATGTATTCGCATTCCACTTGGAAAAGGCGTTTGCGGAACGAGTGCAAGTACCAGAACTGTTCAGCGTATAGCAGACGTTCATCAGTTCGAAGGACACATTGCCTGCGATGCTGCGTCAAACTCTGAGATTGTTGTTCCACTAGTGCTAAACGATGTGCTGGTTGGCGTACTTGATATCGACAGCCCTGTTTTTGAACGCTTTACCGAAGAAGACGAAAAAGGGCTCGTTGAAATTGCTCAAATTCTTATGGATTCGCAGAAATAATTATGAAATCCAGTGTTGATATTCACGTTGTTTTATCCACGTATGAGGACATGGAAGACTTTCATGATGACCCAGATGAGGCATCTGAACGTTTAAATTTCATCTTACATGCGGTGTACGACAATGCAGAAGAAGATATTGAAACACAGCGTTTAGAGCAAATTTTGCACTACGCATGGGAATCTTGGCAACAAGATAAGCATTTATTAGAAATAGATGACGACGAATTGCTTGATTGGGTTGACCACACGCTGGCAACTTGGGATGATGCAAGTAACGATGAAATCTCCTGAATAATTTAGAAAGTTAATGGAATCACCAGAGAAGTTTACCAACAGTAAGGAAGTGATAGCTTTCCTTGCAGAGACCTTTCCGAAATGTTTTAGCATTGAAGGCGAGGCCCGCCCACTTAAGATCGGTATTTTTCAAGATCTTGCCACACGTTTAGAAGAAGAGGAACGCGTTAGCAAAACCTTACTTCGTTCTACACTACGACATTACACCAACAGCTGGCGCTATCTTCATAGCATCAAAGAAGGTGCAAACCGTGTAGATTTAGACGGCGTTGAAGGCGATGCAATTGAAAAAGAACACGCTGATCATGCGCAGCAGCAGTTAGAAGAAAGCAAAGCAAAAGCAGCTGAAAAGCGCAAAGCTAAGCTAGCTCAGCAGCCTAAGCGAAAAGATAAACGTCAATTTAATCGTCCAAAAGGTGAAAAATCTGCAAATTCGGACCATGCTGATACTAAGCGCGGAACTAAACCGAAAAATAACAGACCAAACAATACACCACCTGCGAAATTGACAGATAGCGATTTACAGCAAGGTACGCAAGTTACCGTTAAATTAGGTAAAGCACCTATGCCTGCAGTAATTACCGAAGTAGCTAAAGATGGCATTCACGTTCAATTAGACTCAGGCATGGTAGTTAAAGTAAACGCAGACGCTTTACGTTTGGCACGCTCCAAGAGGTCGTAAAATATGAGAGACATCCTTCGAATTTCCATCGCCAGTGCTTTTCTTACCGTTGGGGTAGGAGCAGGCGCAGTTACGTCAACACCAGAGGTAGACGAGCTTCCCATTTTACAACAGGAATCTCAACACAGTGTTGCAGCTAAGCGAGTAAGCGCACTCTTTACCAGGGCGCACTACAAGGAAATTTCGTTGGATGATGCACTCTCAGCTAGAGTTTACCAGCGCTTCATCGATTCATTAGATCACAATAAACAAGTGTTATTGCTGTCTGATGTTGTGGGTTTTGAGAAATACCGCACATTGTTTGATGATGCGCTGAGTAAAGGCAACCTCTCTGTTGCCTATGCTATGTATAACGTAAGCGCAAAACGACGCATTGAGCGTTATGAATTTGCACTTGCACTGTTAGAAAAAGGCCCGTTCGACTTTGAAAAAGAAGGCGATAAGTTTTTTTACGACAGAGAAGATGCTGAATGGCCAGCTAATAAAGCTGAGCTGGATGAAATTTGGCGTCAACGCGTTAAATACGACGCGTTAAATCTAATACTTGCAGACAAAACATGGGAAGAGGCGAAAGAACTTCTTACCAAACGCTATACGCGAGCGATTAAGCGCACTAAGCAAGCAAAGAGCGAAGACGTTTTTCAAACTGCAATGAATGCATTCGCACGTACAATTGAAGCTCACACCAGTTACTTATCTCCGCGTAACGCTGAACGTTTCCAAATGGACATGAACTTGTCGTTCGAAGGTATTGGTGCGGTTTTGCAAAGCGAAGATGATTACACGGTAATCAAAAGCGTTGTACCTGGCGGTCCTGCAGACGAGTCTGGCGCAATAAAACCAGAAGATAAAATTGTTGGCGTAGCACAAGACGACGAAGAGTTTGTTGATGTGATTGGTTGGCGATTGGACGAAGTGGTTGAGTTAATTAAAGGCCCGAAAGGAAGTACTGTTCGTCTACAGGTTGAAAAAGGAGCCACGGACGCGAAAACCACGTCGGTAGTTAGCCTTACTCGCGATAAAATTAAGTTAGAAGATCGCGCAGCCAAATCGGAAGTATATGTGCCAGAGACTGGTCCTCACGCGGGTGAACCTCTAGGTGTAATCACCATTCCAAGTTTTTATAACAACCTTAGTATGGATGTTGCTAAAGAAATAGAAAGCTTGAAAGCGCAAAACGTTAAAGGCGTTATCGTAGACTTGCGCGGTAATGGCGGTGGTTCTCTAACCGAAGCAACGTTACTTACTGGCCTATTTATCGAAAAAGGCCCGGTGGTTCAAATTCGATACGGTCAAAGCAAAGTTAGCGTTAACCGTGATACAGATGGCGAAGTGGCTTATGATGGCCCGTTAACCGTATTAGTTGACAGATATAGCGCGTCTGCTTCAGAGATTTTTGCGGCAGCGATGCAAGACTACAACCGTGCTCTCATCGTAGGTGAACAAACCTTCGGGAAAGGGACAGTGCAGCAGCATCGCGGTTTAGGTAAAATTTATGACCTTTACGACAACCCATTAGGTAGTGTTCAGTTTACTATCGCCAAGTTCTATCGCATTGACGGCGGCAGCACACAGCATAAAGGCGTTATTCCTGACATTCTTTATCCATCGGCGGTTGAACCAGCTGAATGGGGAGAAAGCCAAGCGGAAAATGCGTTGCCATGGGACAGTATCAATCGCGCTAACTATACGACGTTTGCAGACGGTACTGCTGCGCTTGATGTTTTAACAGCGAAGCACAACAAACGTATTTTACAAGATCCTGAGTTTTCTTATATCCAAGACGACATAAAGGAATATAAGGAAAATAAAGACAAGAACTTCATCTCATTAGTTAAATCTGTACGTGAAGGCGAGAAGAAAGAGGCGGAAGAGAAGTCGCTTGCTCGTGCTAACGAACGTTTACAGCGATTGGGAATGGAAACTGTCACAACATTGGACGACCTACCTGAAGATATGGAAGAATTAGATCCATTCTTGGACGAGGCAGCCAATATTACTTTCGATATGATCGAAACAGGCCGTTACGCTATCACAAGAAATTAAGTGATTAGAAAAAAGGGCTGGTCTAGGGCCAGCCCTTTTTTTGTGTCTATAAATTATTAAAACAATAATAAAGGGAAATAACATGGCTATCAGAGGCGAATTTTCCTCTCGAATAGGGTTCGTGCTAGCAGCGGCAGGCTCGGCAGTAGGACTAGGTAATATTTGGGGCTTTCCTACAAAGGTAGCAAGTAACGGCGGCGCAGCATTTGTTCTCGTATACTTACTGCTGGCTTTTGTACTCGCTTATCCCGTACTTATGGCAGAACTTATAATCGGTCGTAGTTCACGTTCGAATATGGTTGACGCTTTAGGTAAAATATCAGGCAATTTCGTCGGAAGGCTAACGGGCATTTGGGGCTGTGTTACCGTGTCACTTATCCTTGCATTCTACGCTATTGTAGGCGGATGGATGCTGGTTTATTTCGCCGATGCAGCCGTTAGCATGGTGGGATTTACGAGTGCTAGCGACTGGCTACTCACTTCATCAGTTACGCGTAACATTATTTTCTGCTTCTTATTCATGGGCTTAACTGCATTTATCGTTGTCGGTGGTGTAAAGTCAGGCATTGAGAAGTGGTCGGTGCGTTTGATGCCTACATTGGTTATTCTCATTCTTGCACTGATTGTTTATGTGAGCCTACAGCCTGGTGCCGTAGAAGGTTGGTCAGCATATTTAGTACCTGACTTCTCTCGCGTTCTAGACCCAGACTTATTAATTAACGCCATGGGACAAGCCTTTTTCTCAATGTCTTTAGGTGTGGGTACCATGCTGGTTTATGGTTCATACTTAAGTAAAAATGAAAATCTACCTAGCATTGGTGCGTCGGTAGCGCTTGTCGATATCGGTGTTGCGGTTATTGCGGGTATGCTTATTATCCCGGCCATGTACGTTGCATTAAACAACGGCGTTGAAATCTTCACACCTGAAGGCGCGTTAATCCAAGGTGATACGCTGATTTTCAAAGTACTACCAGCACTGTTTGATACCATTGGTAGCGTAGGTCTTTTCGTTGCTTTTACCTTTTTCGCGCTAATGGCGATTGCTGCCGTCACGTCTTCAATTTCAATGTTGGAAGTTCCCGTTGCGTTTATGGTAGAAAGTAAAGGTCTTCAACGTAAAAAGGCCGTGTTATTAATGGCATCGGTCATCTTTGTATTAAGCTGCATCATCATCTTAAATTTTGAAACCTTGTTCGGCTTTGTTATCGCATTAACTACCGAGTATAGCCAACCGTTACTAGGACTTGCCTTGTGTATTTTCGCAGGTTGGGTGTGGCGCAGAGATGCAATACTCGATGAACTTAAACAAGGTGATCAGTTTGCTGAACACAGCATTTTCTGGAAAATTTGGCCTTGGTACGTACGCTTTGTGTGTCCCGTTATCATTGCGCTTATGTTCTACCGCTCAGTTTTCTAAAGCATTCTGGTAAAAAGCGGACAGCACGCTTAACGCGTTACAAATACAATAATAAGGTTTTAAAAAACGACAATGACGAATAAAGAAATAAAAACGCCGTCACTTCTCGATGCAATGCTTCCTATTCTTGCGTTAGTCATAATGATGGGAAGCGCAGTTTATTTGTTTGCCGATAACTCTTCTTACGGTCCAAACCAAATTGCACTTCTTTTAGCGATGGGCTTAGCTGCTATCATTGGAATGAAAAATGGCTACAGCTGGAAAACTATCGAAAAGGGCATTGTAGACGGTATCTCAATGTCTTTAGGTGCCTGCTTAATTCTGTTAGCGGTAGGTTCTCTTATTGGGACATGGATGCTAGCTGGAACCGTGCCTACGCTTATCTATTTCGGTTTAGAGTTGCTTAACCCCTCGTTTTTCTATGCTGCCGCTTGTCTGATTTGTGCGGTTGTTGCAATGAGTATAGGTAGTTCTTGGACTACCGCGGCGACTGTGGGTGTTGCGCTAATGGGCGTTTCTGCAGGCATGGAAATGTCGGCAGCCATAACCGCCGGCGCAGTAGTATCAGGTGCGTACTTTGGCGATAAAATTTCGCCCTTATCTGAAACAACAAACTTAGCGCCTGCCGTTGCGGGCACGGATTTATTTGAGCACATCCGTTACATGCTTTGGACGACGATTCCGAGCTTTGTTATTGCGCTTATTCTATTTACGGTACTGGGCTTTAGTGAAGTGGGTGAAGCCAAAGCAGAACGCATTGAGCAGATGCAACTTTTGTTAAATGAGTCTTTTGACTTAGGTTGGCATTTGTTAATTCCCCTTGTCGTTTTGCTCACCTTAGCGATTAAAAAGATGCCTGCGTTTCCAGCTGTTTTTATCGGCGCTTTGTTAGGTGGCGTTTGGGCAGTAGTTTTCCAGTGGGATGTGGTTACTTCTATGGCAAGTGGTGACGACTCGGTGAATGTAGGCGCGTTGAAGGTAGTTTGGACTGCGCTATTCGATGGCGTAAGCTTCTCAACACCTGACGAGAACTTAAATAGCTTACTTTCTCGTGGTGGCATGTCTTCTATGTTAAATACCATTTGGTTGATCATCTGTGCAATGTCGTTTGGTGCCGTATTAGAGCGTGTTGGCCTATTAAAGCGTGCAGTTTCTGCCATATTAATTGGTGCAAAATCCGCAGGGGATATGGTGAGCAGAACCATTCTTACTTGTTTTGGTACCAACCTGGTTACTGCAGATCAGTATATTTCAATCGTGATGCCAGGCCGTATGTACAAAGAAGAATTCAAAAAGCGTGGTTTAGACCAATTGAATCTTTCTCGAAGCCTTGAAGACGGCGGCACACTTACGTCTCCACTTATTCCTTGGAACACCTGTGGTGCTTACATGCACAGTGTTTTATTAGTCAATCCATTTGATTACGTATTCTATGCATTCTTCAACGTAATCAACCCGATCCTTGCTGTTATTTATGCGTATTTAGGTATCAAGATTTTACGTATTACGCCACCGCATGTTGAAGTAAACAGCAAAGATACGGTTTAACACAGAGTTCCAATTAAACCCACGTAGGCTTTCTTCCAGGAGGATCTATGTCAGTTCAAGCTAAACGCCGGGCGGATTACCAGCCGCCCGCTTTTTCAATAGCGACAGTTGACCTACATATAACGCTACACCCAACGAAAACCAAAGTTATCAGCACGTTGTCCGTCACTCGTAATGGCGCGCACGATAGTCCATTAGTACTAGATGGCGATAATTTATCGCTAGATTCTATTTCTATTAACGGTACGCACCTATCTGATAATGAATACACGGTAACAGATAGCGCCTTAAGCGTGGTTACTGAACTTGATGAGTTCGTCTTAGAAATTACCAATACCATTGCCCCTGAGCACAACAAAGCGCTGGAAGGCTTGTATTTATCAGGTGGTGCCTATTGTACGCAGTGTGAAGCGGAAGGGTTTCGTCGCATTACGTACTTCATGGACCGCCCGGATGTTTTGTCGGTCTACACAGTGACGGTAGTTGCCGACAAATCAGTACCGATGCTTTTGGCCAATGGCAACCCAGTGGACAAGGGCGAGGTTGACGAAAATACGCATTTTGTTAAATGGCACGATCCACATCCAAAACCTTGCTACCTTTTTGCTCTAGTTGCCGGTGACTTCGATTTACTTACCGATAGCTACACCACCACTAGCGGTAAAGAGGTTGCGCTAGAACTTTATGTTGATAAAGGCAAAAAGTCTCAAGGCATTTTCGCATTAGAATCTCTCAAACGGGCGATGAAGTGGGACGAAGATGTGTTCGGGTTAGAGTACGACTTAGATATCTACATGATTGTTGCCGTCGATTTCTTCAATATGGGAGCGATGGAAAACAAGGGCTTAAATGTATTTAACAGTAAGTTTGTATTAGCCGATCAAAAAAGTGCCACCGACGATGACTTTTTTAATGTTGAGTCGGTTATCGCGCACGAGTACTTCCACAACTGGACCGGCAACCGGGTTACTTGTCGCGATTGGTTCCAGCTAAGCCTTAAAGAGGGGCTTACTGTATTTAGAGACCAACAGTTCAGCGCTGATATGACTTCGGCGTTAAGTAATCGTATAAAGCACGTTCGTGTTATGCGAGAACACCAGTTTGCAGAAGATGCGAGTGCAATGAGTCATCCAATTCGTCCAGAAGAAGTCATTGAAATGAACAACTTCTACACGGTGACGGTTTATGACAAAGGCGCTGAAGTTATTCGCATGTTCCACACATTATTGGGGCCTGACGGATTCAGACGTGGTATGGACGAGTACTTTAGAAGACACGACGGTCAGGCTGTCACCTGTGATGACTTCATTTCAGCAATGCAGTCTGCTACTGATTTAGATTTAACCCAGTTTACCCGCTGGTATAGTCAATCTGGTACGCCAGTGATTTCTGTCGCACACAGCACTGAGGTCGATGATGATGGCATTGTTAAGCATAGCTTTACATTGTCACAGCACACACCTGCAACCTCCGATCAGAAAGAAAAGCTTCCTCTATATATTCCTGTAAATATCGAGATTATTGATGATGAGGGGAAAAGCTATACAGACAACGAGTCGTTAATTCAAAACGGCATGGTCATTTTAAAAGATGATGCTATGCGTTTTACTGTAGAAGCCAAAACTACTAATTTAACACCTGTAGTATTGGGTAACTTCTCAGCGCCAGCGAAAGTAGAAAACCCATTGGGGACAGAGTCTTTACTTACTATATTTAAGCATGCGAAGGATCCATTTAATCGTTGGGATGCAATGCAAACGTTGTATGACCGCTGTGTGAAGCAATTAGAGGAATCGCCTGGGTCTGGTATCAGTAATGAAATCTGGAACGGTATCAAGCAAGCGATTGCCCAAGAGCAGAACAACCTTGAATTGCTGAGTGAATGTTTAGTCATACCTTCGTTTGAGACACTGTGCCAAAGCCGAAGTAACATAAACGTTTCCGCACTTTCGAAAGCGAGAAAAGCGTTCTGCGACCAGTTTGCTCGCGCACTCGAAAAAGAGCTAAAACAAGTCTTCGAAAATATCGAGAAAAGCGCGTATTGCTACACGCAAGAAGCGGTGAATCAACGTCGCTGCAAAAATGTCGTGCTTGCACACTTAGCGCGGTTACCCCAACACGAGCATATTGTGGTTTCTCAGTTTGATACCGCTGATAATATGACAGATACGCTAGGCGCGTTGAGAAGCGCACAACACTGTAGCGCCACCACTTTCGACAGTTTGATGGCTCAGTTTGAGGAATCGTGGAATCATGACCCGCTTGTTTTGGACAAATGGTTCGCACTCCACGCTACACAAAATCGAGACGATATCTTTGCGACTATCACAATGTTATGTGAGCACCCTCAGTTCGCAATGAGTAACCCGAACCGTGTTCGTTCTGTTATTGGTAGCTTCGCTTTCTATAACAGCGAAAGGTTTCATGCACTCGATGGCAGTGGATATAAATTTGTAACCGACTACTTACTTAAGCTCGATGCGGTCAACCCACAGGTTGCCGCCCGTATTGTAACGCCACTGACGCAATGGCAGGGCTTTGCAAGCGAGCATCAGGTTCATATGAAGCAACAGCTTGGCCGTTTGCTTAATCACAAAGGTTTAAGTAAAGATTTGTTTGAGAAAGTAAGTAAAAGCCTTGCTTATGACAAGCATTAGCCAAACTGACTCGGTTTTTTACTTTTCAATAAATGCACCTTACAAGCAATGTGAGGTGCTTTATATTCCATCTATGCCAGATGTGGTCATGGTCAGTGAATCAGGCCTTAGCGTCCAAGTACCGACCAACCGGCTCAGGCAATTTGTTACGTCTGATGGTATTAAAGGTCGTTTTAGGATGATTATTGATGCCAACAAAAAAATAAAATCCTTTGAAAGGCTCGCATAGAGCCTTTTTTGTACGCGACGAGTTACTCTCTTGTATACGAGCTTTCACCACTCCCATACGTAACACTTATGCGTTTTCTTTTGTCATTGAGCGTTCCAAAATACTTAACGCAACAGTTTCGCAATATTTCTGTACATTTTTCCTGCAAGTTTATAAATGCCTTTTATACTCACAATAAAGCAATAACTATTTGATACGGTTAATGTTGTAAAAATTGTTAACTGGTAGGATTAGTTCTTGCGGTTCTGGCAAAATGATGTAATGATTTTGTTAATCGTATGGTTGGTCATGATGTCACGCAATCATTCGCGTCGACTTGGGAGTATAAAAATATGAAAAACGGGCCTAGCGCTTTTAAGATATCACCGGTAGCAGCGGGAGTTCTCTCACTGCTAGGTGCTGCTGCAGTACCAGCACACGCTGCGAATTGGCAAGTGGGTGATGTCAGTATTTCTTTAGATTCAACATTTACATTAGCTACAAGTATTCGAACAGAGGCAAGAGATTACGACCTTATAGGTAACAGTAACCATCCTCAATTCGACTGGAGCGGTTATCACGCAGCTTTCAATCCTTTATACCCAAGTGGCGACGTGTGGGGTTTAGCAGATGGCGGCTACTCAACGAATGGTGATCTTGGTAACCTTGCTCACGATCCAGGTGATGCGTTTGCTACACAAGTATCAGGCTCGCACGAACTGGATATCAATTTCGGTGATTACGGATTTTTTGCTCGTGGCTTTTGGTTCTATGATTTTGAGCAAATGGACGGCGACCGTCCATACTCTAACCCAATAACGGGTAACCAATACGACTTATGTCAAGATCCTGAAGCAGAGGACCTACTGTGTACCGATGTACGTCTTTACGACGCATTCTTCTATGGCGATTGGTGGATTGGCGACAAACCACTTACGCTTCGTGTAGGCCGTCAGGTGATCAGTTGGGGTGAAAGTACATTCATCCAGCACGGTATTAATACAACGAACCCTGTTGATGTAACACGCGCTCGTGCTCCAGGTGCAGAACTTAAAGAAGTATTCTTGCCAGTAGGGATGGTGTACGCGTCTTTAGGTTTGACTGACACAGTGAGTATTTCTGGTTATTACCAGTACGAATGGCAGCGCAGCTGGCTTCCTGTTTCTGGCAGCTACTTCGCGGGCAACGACTTTGCAGGTGAGGGCGGTCAACGCCAAAACGTCCAGCTTGGTTTCAGTGGTAACCCAGACATCGACTTAGATCACCTTCTCACTGCGTTAAACGGATACGGTGATTTACTTCGCTCTGGCGCTAATCCAGAGGACATTTCGCAAGCCTACCTTGCTTATCCAACCAAAGTGGCTATTCGCGGTTTTTCTGACGCAGCGCACAACGACGCCGACGATCAGGGTCAATACGGTTTACGCTTGACGTGGTTTGCCGAGAATTTGAATGAAACAGAGTTTAGTTTCTATCACATCAATTACCACAGCCAACGCCCGCTTATTTCAGGTAAGACATCAGACTTTACTGCTGAAGGTATTGGCGCAGATCTCGCGTTCCTAGCATCTAATACCGTTACTCGCGACAACATCACTGAACTGGGTGCATTTACACAGTCAGAGTTCTTCTACCCAGAAGATATCAAACTCTATGGTATGAGCTTTAACACTAATATCGGTACTACGGCTCTTGCGGGTGAATTTGCCTATCGCGTGGATGAGCCGCTTCAAATCGATGATGTTGAATTGCTGTATATGGGGATGCCAGAGCAATTGGCAAATGCGGGGCTACGTCCAGACTTAGCGGGTATCTCCCAGCTCAACAACATTGGTCGTGCAGTAGGACCAGGCGAGACAGCGGAAGGTTATCTATTCTCTGATACATGGCAAATGCAGTTTACTGCCTCACACGTATTTGGTCCTAAATTTGGCTCTGACAATTTCGTGCTTCTAGGTGAAGTAGGTTATGTAAACGTTGTTGATATGCCAGACCCAGACGTAATTCGTTTGAACGCACCGGGTACTGCTCGCACACCGTCACTTGAACCAATTAACGGAAACTCACGTGAAGGCTTACATCAAGGTCTTTCAGACGGCCCTGAAACTAACCCATTTGCGACAGACGACGCGTGGGGCTATCGCTTATTGGCGGTTGCTGATTACAACTCAATATTTGCTGGTATGAACCTTCGCGTTCGCGGTACTTTCTCTCATGACGTTGAGGGTACTACGCCAGATCCATTATTCCTTTTCACAGAAGATGTTAAGTCTGCTGCACTTTCTTTCACGTTCGACTATTTAAATAAATGGTCTGCAACGGCGTCTTACAGTGCGTTCTGGGGCGGCATTGGTACAACTAATGCGCTATCTGACAGAGACTTCATTTCATTTAACATCAAATACGCAATCTAAGAGTGGTTTTTATGATTAGAAAAGTAGGAATTATTGCAGCTGCCTTGTCACTGGCTTTATCTGGTGCAAGCGCTATGGCTAAAGTGTCTGAAGCAGACGCAAACAAATTAGGTAACGAACTTACGCCGCTTGGCGCAGAAAAAGCGGGTAATGCTGACGGCAGTATCCCAGCGTGGACTGGCGGTATTACTTCAGCACCAGCGGGCTACACAGTGGGTGATCACCATCCAGACCCGTACCCTGAAGATAAAGTGCTATTTGAAATCACGGCACAAAACTACAAAGAATACGCGGACTTTCTATCTGAAGGTCAGAAAAAGCTTTTCGAAGCTTACCCTGAAACCTTTCGAATGCCGGTTTACCCAACGCGTCGTTCTGCGTCTAATCCACAGTTTATCTACGATGCAACTAAGGTAAATGCAACTAGCGCTGAGCTATTAGACGGCGGTAACGGAATTAAAGGGGCTGTTCTCGGTATTCCGTTCCCAATTCCACAAAATGGTCTTGAAGCAATTTGGAACCATATACTTCGCTATCGTGGTGAAGCGGTTCAGCGTAATGGAGGTCAAGCTGCAGTAACAACTGGCGGTGATTACAACGTAATCGGTTTTGACGAGCAGTTATTAATTAAGTACGCAGAAGAAGGTGCTACACCAGAAAAGCTTACTGACGAAAACGTCCTTTTCATGTTTAAACAAAAAGTAACAAAGCCAGCTCGTTTGGCGGGTACAGCACTGCTTGTACATGAAACAGTTGACCAAGTAAAAGAGCCGCGTAAAGCATGGACCTACAACACGGGTCAACGCCGTGTACGTCTAGCGCCAAACATTGCTTATGATACACCTGGAACTGCAGCTGATGGCCTTCGTACTACCGATGACTTTGATATGTTTAACGGCTCACCAAACCGTTACAACTGGAAGTTAGTGGGTAAGAAAGAAATGTTCGTTGCATACAACAACTATGCACTTCATTCAGATAATGCGAAGTACGATGACATCTTAAAGCCAAACCACGTTAATCCAGACCTAACACGTTGGGAAAAACACCGCGTTTGGGAAGTAGAAGCCACATTGAAAGACGGTTTCCGTCATATTTATCAAAAGCGCGTATTCTTCATTGATGAAGATAGCTGGCAAGTTCAAGTTGCTGATATGTATGATAATCGTGGCGAACTTTATCGTGTTGGTGTAGCGTATGGGGTGAACTATTATGAAGTACCTACCCAGTGGTCTACGCTGGATGTGTACCATGACTTGAACTCACGTCGTTACCTGGCCATTGGCCTCGATAACGAAGAAGAGATGTACGACTTCACCGTACGCCCACGAGATGTGGAATTTACGCCTCAGGCGTTACGACGAGAAGGTATGCGCTAATCGCCTTACACAACAAACGGTTGGCAATTGCCAGCCGTTTTTGTATGCAGACAATTATAAATAGGGGGAATGGTTAATTATGAAAAAAACCATTGCAGCGTGCATTGCCGCCACTTTCGCAGTTAATTACTCTACAACTGCAATCGCCGAAGAAGCATTCATGGCACCATTGGTTGAGCAATCGGTTCTTTTGGACATAGACGCTGATACATTTGTCGTTATTGTCGGTGAACGCGGTCACGTGTTAGTTTCAGAGGATGGTGAGGCATTTACTCAAAAAGCCGTACCAACACAATCAACGCTTACAGCGACAACTGTTGTAGGCGACAATATTTGGGCAGTGGGCCACGACGCTGTCATTCTTCATTCTTCAGATAAAGGCGAGACGTGGGAAATACAAAATTTCCAACCTGACCTTCAGCGCCCATTTCTAGACGTTTTATTCTTCAACGAAAAGCAGGGGATTGCTACAGGTGCCTATGGCTTGTTCTATCGAACCTTAGACGGTGGAAAAACGTGGACGGCAGAACGTCATGCCAGTCTGCTTGACCCAATGGATCAAGAATACCTTGAAGATATTCGAAAAGAAGATGAAGACTTCTATCAGCAAGAACTTGAATCTATTTTACCCCACTTAAACAGAATTACCCTTGATGGTGATACGCTTTACCTAGCAGGCGAAGCCGGTCTGCTAGCCAAAAGTACCAATATGGGAGAATCGTGGGAACGGTATTACGTCGACTATACAGGATCGTTTTTCGATATTAAGCCGCTTGATGAAAATACCGTTCTAGCGGTTGGCCTTCGCGGAAATATATTTGTTAACAGAAACGAAGGTGGGTGGGAATACGTACAAACTTGCTCAACCAGCACACTAAATTCAATTCTAATTGGTTCTGAATCGAAGGTTTATGCTTTGGGTAACAACGGGATGATGGTAAGCGCACAGCGACCTTTGCCCACCAGTATGCGAGACCCCTATGCAAACCTTTCAGATTGCGAAGCTGATGAAGGCATTGTCGTTTCACAAATTAAAGACAAAGCCGCGCTTCTTAATGCAACACAGTTCAATGGTAAGAATATTGCCGTTACTGCGAATGGCATTAAAACGTTGAATTTAAAATAGGGCAGTATAAAAACAATGACCCATTTTCTTGAAAAATTAGTATTCGGAAACCGTAAAATTGTCGTAGCCTTGTTTGCTATAGCCACAGTTTTCCTTGGTTACCAAGCTTCACAAATGCGCTTAGACGCAGGTTTTGAAAAGAACATACCGCTAAATCACGAATACATGAAAACGTACATTGAGCACCGCCAAGATTTTGGTGGCGCTAACAATATATTAGTTTCTGTGTGTGATAAAAACGATAACATCTACAATCAAAACTTCTTCGATACCTTAAAGAATGTTCACGACCAACTCTTCTTTATTAATGGGGTGAACCGTTCGTTAGTTATTTCGCTTTTCTCTCCTTCAACCCGCTTTACTGAAATTGTGGAAGGCGGCTTTGCAGGCGGGCCAGTCATTCCTGCCGACTTTAATTCTGCGAGCCCAGAAGCATTAGAGTTGGTGGCAGCTAACGTAGAAAAGGCAAACATCGTCGGAAGACAAGTATCCAGTGATTACAGCTGCGCAATGGTAACAGCACAATTGCTCGATATTGACCCGCAAACTGGCGAGCCTCTCAATACATTGGCGCTAGCAGCAGAGCTTGAAGAGCAGCTTCGCGGTCAATATGAAAACGAAAATACGTCTATTCATATAATTGGCTTTGCGAAAATGATTGGCGATGTGGCCGACGGTGCAAAAGACGTGTTGATCTTTTTCGCCATTGCTATCGCGATTACGGCCGTAATGGTGTATTTCTTCTCGCGCAGCATCATGCTTACGTTATTGCCATTAGTATGCTCAATCATTGCCGTTATCTGGCAGCTAGGCCTGCTTACTTCTATTGGCTTTGGTATGGACCCTATGTCAATACTGGTACCATTTTTAGTATTTGCCATTGGTGTGAGCCACGGCGTACAAATGATAAACGCGGTAGAAAAACAAGCAGTAACCGGTATTGGTGCTAAACGGGCATCTATGGCGGCATTCAGAAACTTGTTGGTTCCAGGCGGAATTGCACTGTTATCTGATACGGTTGGCTTTATGACGTTATTGGTAATCGATATCGGCATTATTCGCGAGTTGGCGATTACGGCAAGTATGGGTGTAGCGGTAATCATTCTTACCAACTTGTTGCTGCTGCCTGTGCTGATGAGCTTCTTAAAACTTGACCAGAAATATGTCGAAAAATTCGCGGGTAAAGAAAACGCTAATTCGAAATTCTGGGAAGTCATCGCAGCTTGTTCACGTAAAAAGCCTGCGGCAATAATTCTTATCGTTACGGCTATCCTATTCGTGTTTGGTCATTTCCAAGCTCAGAATATGAAGATAGGGGACTTGCACGCGGGTGCACCTGCACTTCATGAGACGTCGCGATACAACCAAGACACTTTCCTTATTACCGACAAGTACGAAGTTACGGTCGATTACATTTCCATTTTGGTAGAAACTACGCCAGAGGCATGTACATCGCATAGCGTGATGAAGGCCATGGATGACTTCCAGTGGAAAATGGAAAACGTACAAGGTGTTCAATCGGCAGTATCGTTGGCCTCGGTAGCGAAAATTGTAAATGCAGGTTACAACGAAGGTAACGTCAAGTGGCAAGTCATTCCGCGCAACCAGCAAACCTTAGTTCAAGCTATTTCTCGTGTTCCAACATCATCAGGTTTACTCAATGGCGACTGCTCGGTCATGCCGATTATTCTGTTTATGGAAGACCACAAAGCAGAAACGATCTCTCGTGTCGTTGAAGCGGTAAAAGCGTATCGCGATGAATATCAAACCGATGATATGAAGTTCAGTCTTGCTTCTGGTCCTGTCGGCGTGATGGCCGCAACTAATGAAGCGGTGAGTGCAGCGCAAGACCCTATGATGCTTTATGTATTTGGCGCCGTTATTGCGTTGTGTCTAATTAGCTTCCGCTCGGTGCGTGCTACGTTAGTTGTTGTTATTCCGCTGTATGTGGTGTCTGTACTGGCGCAAGCCTTAATGACATACCTTCAAATTGGCCTCACCGTTTCTACATTACCAGTTATCGCACTTGGCGTGGGTATAGGTGTGGACTATGGTATTTATATACTCTCTACCAAGAGCTTGATGCTGAAGAAAGGCGCTACCGTTCAAGAAGCGTATTTCGCTGCCTTAAAAGAACGTGGAAGTGCTGTGCTATTTACCGGTATTACGCTGGCAATAGGTGTGAGCACATGGGTGTTCTCTTCGCTTAAGTTCCAAATGGATATGGGCATTTTGCTTACATTTATGTTCGTCGTGAACATGCTTGGAGCAATAATTGTACTGCCTGCACTAGCAAGATTCCTATGGTGGAACAAGAATGACCCTGATGCATAAAATATTTTTGCATAGCTAAGCATTAAAAAGGGCCTTTAGGCCCTTTTTTTTGGGTGTTTTCTGCATACTTATCTATGCTGTTAATATAAGGTTAAAAATGGGCTTTCATTAGCGTCATTTATTAGAGAAAATAGTTAGGTACTCGGCACTTATACCAAGCTGGATTGGTATTACGACATTCAAAAAAGGTTAACAAATGACAGTCACCTCACAGCGACACTCAGTACTGCTAGACAATGTATTTGCACTTATCGACAAAAAAGTAGATACCAAGCAGAAGTCTCTTGTGCAGCAATTCGGACGTCTGTTGTATAAAAATATTTCAAGCGATGACCTAGAAAATCGCAACGACAGCGACCTTTATGGTGCAACACTTAGTTTATGGAATGGCTTGGCGAAGTTTGAACATACGTCGCCATACATACGCGTATTTAACCCGGAAATTGCCAAACACGGCTGGCACTCAAGCCACACAATTGTTGAGATTATTGTGTCGGATATGCCATTCTTGGTTGACTCGGTGCGCATGTTGCTAAATCGTTTGAACATCACCGCACATTTATTCCTTCACAGCCCAATTGGCATTAAGCGCGACAAAGCGAACAAAGTTGAAGCGTTTGCTGAGCCAGGTCAATCGCTTGAAGGTGCGAAAAAAGAAACGGTCATCTTTATCGAAATCGATAGACAAACATCGAAAAAAGATATCGATGCTCTAACACAAGAACTGCACTCTGTCGTTGATGAAGTTTCTCTGGCAGTTCAAGACTGGCAAGGCATGACAAATACCTTGCAAGACGTAATTAAAAACAATGGTAAATTTAACTGGCCTGTATCTGCAGAAGCCAAAAAGCAAACTAAAGCTTACTTAGAATGGTTAGGCGATCACAACTTCACAATGATGGGTTACCGTTATTATGACGTTAAAGCCATTGAAGGGGACCATAGATGGATCCCTCAAAACGACACCAGTTTAGGTTTGCTTAAAAACTCAGTAAACGACCGTGAGCGTTTGTTGTCTCGCTTGCCTGCGTCGGCCCGTGCGGAAGCGCTTAGCAAAAACCCATTGATTCTGACCAAAACAAATTCACGCGCGCGAGTACACCGTCCTGCATATATGGACTATGTAGGCGTGAAGGTGTTTAACAAAGAAGGTCAAGTTGTTGGTGAGCACCGCTTTTTAGGTTTGTATTCTGCCTCTTTCTATAACAACAGCGTAACTCAGCTTCCGATTTTACGTGAAAAAATCAAACGTATTTGTGAGCTATCTGGTTTCGAGCCCGGAACTCACGCATACAAAGCGTTTGCAAATATTATAGAAACCTACCCACGAGATGAGTTGCTACAAACGCCAGCAGAAGAGCTAGCGCAAATTGTGATGGGTATTTTTCAAATGCAAGAGCGTGGAATTTCACGTTTATTCATTCGAAAAGACATTTTTGGCCGCTTTTTCTCGTGCATGGTGTTTGTTCCAAGAGAGCGCTATAACACCCAGTTACGCAAAGAAACCCAAGCGCTACTTAAAGCGTCATTGGGCGCAACTGAAGAAGTGGAATTTACTACGTTCTTCTCAGAGTCTGTATATGCCCGTACGCATTACATTGCTAGAGTCAACGACAACAACGCGGAATTCGATGTGAAGGAAATAGAGCAAAACATTATTGAGTTGACCAAAACCTGGAATGACAGACTCGCGTCAGCTATTTCAGCGGCACACGGTGAGGCTTCGGGTAAAGCGTTGGAACGCAAATACAACAATGCTTTCTCTCGCAGCTATATGGAGCATAACCTACCGTCAGCAGCGCTTGTAGATATTGGCAAACTAGAGATGTTAGACGACAACCACACACTGGATATGTTGTTCTATCGTCCACAAGAAGAAGACGCTGACAGCCAGGTAGTTAAGCTTAAGCTTTTCCACCGTGCCGAGCCTATCCATTTGTCTGACGTGTTACCGATGCTTGAGAATTTTGGGTTACGCGTAATCGATGAAAGTCCTTATAAAGTCACGTGTTCAGAAGGTGAACGTAACTGGGTCATGGACTTCACCATGTTACATAAAAGTGGTCAGCACTTTGACATGGAAAACGCCCAGATTCTCTTTCAAGATGCCTTCGCCAAAGTGTGGTACAAGACACTAGAAGACGACGCGTTTAACCGCCTTATCCTTGGCGCGAATATGACTGGCCGTAAAGTTACGGTACTCCGTGCTTATGCTAAATACATGCGCCAGACCGGCAGTTCTTTCAGCCGTGACTACATCGCAAACACACTAGCTAACTATCCAGACATTGCTCGTTTACTCGTAGACTTTTTCGACCAGCGTTTTAATCCTAAGAAAAAGCGCAATGAGAAAAAAGAGGAAGGTATTCTTGAGACTATTAAGGAACAGTTAGATAACGTTAGCAACTTGGATGATGACCGAATTATTCGTCGTTATCTGGATATGATGTCTGCAACGTTACGTACAAACTTCTATCAGGCAGACGATGCCGGCAATGAAAAATCATATGTATCATTTAAGATGATGCCTGAACTCATTCCTGACATGCCATTACCACTGCCTAAGTTTGAAATTTTTGTTTACAGTCCTCGCGTTGAAGGTGTGCACCTGCGTGGCGGCAAAGTTGCCCGCGGCGGTCTTCGTTGGTCTGATAGACAAGAAGACTTCAGAACAGAAGTACTCGGCCTAGTAAAAGCGCAACAAGTTAAAAACACGGTGATCGTGCCGGTTGGTGCAAAAGGTGGTTTCGTTTGTAAGAACCTACCTGTAGGCGAAGGTCGCGCAGCTATTCAGGCTGAAGGCCAAGCATGCTATCGCACTTTCATCACCAGCTTGTTAGATATTACTGACAACATTGTAAATGGTGAAATTGTTCCCCCTAAGGATGTTGTTCGCCTTGATGATGACGACCCTTATTTGGTTGTTGCTGCAGATAAAGGCACTGCCACGTTCTCTGATATCGCAAACGGTATTGCAGAAGAGTTTGGGTTTTGGCTGGGCGATGCATTTGCATCTGGCGGTAGTATTGGATACGACCATAAGAAAATGGGTATTACTGCACGCGGCGGATGGGAGTCGGTTAAACGTCATTTCAGAGAAATTGGTATCGACTGTCAGACCACTGACTTTACCGCTGTTGGTGTGGGCGACATGGCAGGTGACGTATTCGGTAACGGTATGTTGCTATCAGAGCATACGCGACTAATCGCTGCGTTTAACCATTTACATATTTTCTTCGATCCAAGCCCAGATGCAGCAGCAAGTTATAAAGAGCGTCAACGCCTGTTTGAGAACCCAAGCCTAAGCTGGGAAGACTATGACAGTAAGCTGATTTCAAAAGGCGGTGGCGTATTTAGCCGCGCGTCTAAATCTATCAAGCTTACACCTGAAATGAAAAAGTGGTTAGGTACGCGTCAGCTAACGATGACGCCTAATGAGCTAATTCACAATATATTGAAAATGCCAGTCGACCTACTGTGGAACGGTGGAATCGGTACGTATATTAAGAGCAAGAAAGAATCTCACTCAGACGTAGGTGACCGTGCTAATGATGACTTACGCGTCAATGGTCGTGACGTACAAGCTAAAATTGTGGGCGAGGGCGGTAACTTAGGTCTAACGCAGTTAGGTCGTATTGAATATGCGTCTAACGGTGGCCGAGTTAACACTGACTTCATCGATAACGTAGGTGGGGTTGATTGCTCGGATAACGAAGTAAACATCAAAATCTTGCTTAACAGCCTAGTTAACGACGGTGAACTTACGCTTAAACAGCGTAATAAGTTGCTCTACGATATGACCGACGATGTAAGTCGAATTGTACTGAAAGACTGCTACCGTCAAACTCAGTCTATCTCTATTACTGAGTTAGCTGGCGTTAAGCAACTTAAAGAACAGCTTCGCTTTATCCACGGTCTTGAGCGTGAAGGTCAGCTAAACCGTGAATTGGAATTTATTCCAAGTGACGATGAGATTTCTGATCGCGTAGCCACGGATCAAGGTTTAACTCGCCCAGAGTTAAGCGTATTGATTGCGTACGGCAAAATGGTACTTAAAGATGCGCTTAATATTCCGGAAATCACTGACAATCCTTACCACGGTAAGTTGTTAGTAGAAGCCTTCCCTAAAGTGCTCCGCGAAAAATTCGCAACACACATGCAACAGCATCCGCTTAGAAGCGAAATTATTGCGACTAAGTTAACCAATAACATGGTTAACGACATGGGCCTTAACTTCGTGTTTAGAATGCAGGAAGAAACTGGGGCAAGTGTGAGCGAAATTGCTGACGCATACGCAATTGTTCACGGTATCTTTAACATGAAGACGCTGTGGGAGCGCATCGAACAACTGGATAACGTTATTCCAGCTCAGCTACAGCTTAAAATGTTAGATGAAGCACGTAGAATTATGCGTCGCGCTTCGCGCTGGTATATTCGCCACGGTAATAAGACGCAATCCATTGAAGAAGCCATCGCGAGCTACCGTGGTACCTTCGATATTTTATCGAAGAACCTGCAAAACTACTTGGTTAAAAGCGAATTTACTCAGCTTGAAAACGCTACGCAGAAATACATTGATAAGGGTGTACCAGAAGACATCGCTTATCAGGTTGCAAGCTTCTCTAACATGTTCTCTAGCTTTGACCTTGCTCAAATCGTTGAAGCAGATAAGCACGATACCGATGTAGTCGCTAAGCTTTACTATCAGCTAGGTTCTCGTTTAGAACTTCACTGGTTCTTAGATCAGATAAACAACCAGGCGGTAAGCAACCACTGGCAAGCGTTAGCTCGCGCCTCGTATCGTGAAGAGTTAGATTGGCAGCAGCGTTCCATTGCAGCAAATCTTTTAGCTTCTCGCGAAGACGTAAGTAGTGCAGATCAAATTCTTGATGAGTGGATTGAAAGCAATCAGGTCCTACTTAAGCGCTGGTATCACATGATGTCTGAGTTTAAGACCAGTACAACGCACGAATTTGCGAAATTTTCTGTCGCTTTACGTGAATTGATGCTTTTAAGCGTGAAGTCTAACCATTAGAATACACGCACCTTAATGAATTAAGCCCTGTTTATCAGGGCTTTTTATTGGCCGATTGAACATTGCTGTACATTTTTGCAGCATCGTTTGTAAAAGCAAACCTTATACAAGCGCAATATACCTTGATGATCAACAGGCCCTTAATTAGCGAGCGGTAATAATAACCATGCAATCTCTAGTGCAAAAATTCTTGCTTCAGTGTGAACCTGAAAAAAGTCACAATTTCACCATTAACTGGTTAAACAAGACCCAACATACACCGCTGAAATGGATGTACAGCACACCGACGATAAAAAAGCCCGTTACCGTTGCAGGCATGACCTTCGATAATCCGGTAGGACTTGCCGCCGGGCTTGATAAGAACGGCGATTGTATTGACGCATTTGCGAGCATGGGATTTGGTTTTGTTGAGATAGGCACGGTAACGCCTCGTCCGCAGCCAGGAAACCCAAAACCTCGTTTATTCAGAATTCCGGAAAAGCACGCCATTATTAATCGCATGGGATTTAATAATAAAGGTGTTGATCATCTTGTAGAACAGGTGAAAAAGGCTCAGTTTAAAGGGCCTATTGGTATTAATATTGGTAAAAATAAAGATACCGAAGAAGCGAATGCGCTCGACGATTACCTGATTTGTTTAAACAAAGTTTATCCTTACGCAAGCTACGTCACTATTAACATTTCGTCACCGAACACACCTGGCCTAAGAAACCTCCAATACGGTGAAGCGCTCGATAAGCTGTTAGTTGGCCTAAAAGCAGCACAGGAAACGCTAACGCAAACCCACGGTAAATATGTGCCGCTGTTCATTAAAATAGCGCCAGATTTGAGCGATGTGGAAATTGACAGTATTGCTGCTTCGCTAATTAATAGCAAAATGGATGGTGTAATTGCTACTAATACGACACTTTCACGTGATGCCGTTGCCGGATTACAGCACGCTGAGGAAATGGGCGGTTTAAGTGGCTCGGTTATGACAGATATGAGCTTAGAAGTAACACGCAAGCTAAACAAAGCACTTGACCGCGCTATTCCTATTATTGGCGTTGGTGGTATTGACTCACCCGAAGCGGCACAAGCACGCTTGGACGCTGGCGCATCACTGGTGCAGGTCTACTCGGCTTTTATTTATCAAGGCCCATCGCTCGTTAAACGCATCGTAAACGCGTTATAATATACCCAAACCAATCTCTCGTGTACGTGCTTTTTCTTAAGCACGTACATCAAAAACAGGTACATGAATGAATACTATTCTGGTTACGACCAGTCGCGGTCTTGACGAACTATTAAAACAAGAAGTGCTACGCCTTTGCCCTGATGCGCAAGTTAAGCAAGGGCCTGGCACTATTCAGTTTGAAGGCTCAAAGGAAGATGCGTATAAACTTTGCTTATGGTCACGCTTAGCCAACCGCGTAATTTGGGTGCTTGCATCAGGAAAAGCAGGTGACGCAGATGCACTGTATAATACGGCTATGGGTATTGACTGGCAAATGCAGATGGATTCACGTCATACCTTATCTGTACAGTTTATCGGCACAAACTTTGCCATAAAAAACACCCAATTTGGTGCGGTTCGTGTAAAAGACGCCATAGTCGATTCGTTCGTAGAGCAGGGCTTACCGCGCCCATCAGTAGAGCGTAAAACCCCTGATATCTCTGTATATGCAAGGCTGCATCGTGATAATGTGATTTTAGGCATAGACCTAGCTGGCGCCAGCTTGCACCAACGCGCATACCGACAAGAAACGGGCGACGCGCCGCTTAAAGAGCATATCGCAAGCGCAATGCTAATGCGTAGTGGATGGACAGAGAATACCGACGCGCCATTAGTAGACCTCATGTGCGGTTCAGGCACTATCGCCATAGAAGCGGCTTACATTGCCCGTAACATTGCACCAGGTATTAAGCGAGTTTTTTGGGGCTTCACTAAATGGCTTGGCCATGAAGCGAAAGTGTGGGATGAGCTAGTCGAACATGCTATTTCCGCGCAAAAGCCAAGCTGCGGCGGCATTTACGCAGGTGACTTCAGCAGTAAAATGGTAGCCATTGCGAAAGCCAACGCCGACTTCGCTGGTGTGTTTAACGATATTTCCTTTTCACAACAAGACGCAACGAAATCGTCGCCGCCGGTAAGTACTCCAGGCTACGTTGTGTCTAACCCTCCTTACGGTGAGCGTTTGGGCGAACTAACCTCGCTAATACCATTATTTAGTGACTGGGGTAAGCGCTTTAAAGAAGCGTGGAAAGGATGGCATGTGTCACTGCTTAGCAGTAATCGTGATTTGCTGCGCGTGCTCAAGCTACGTGCCACTAAAGACTATGCCATGAATAACGGTAAGCTGGAATGTCGCTTAGCCAACTATGTGCTTGATGAACAAAACACGGTACAGTTTAGCGAGGACGCTAGCAACCACGAGTTTGCTAATCGTTTGAAGAAAAACCTCAAACGCATGAAAGGTTGGATAAAGAGCGCTAACACTAACTGTTACCGCATATACGATGCTGACCTGCCAGATTATAACGTTGCAGTAGATAGATATGGTGACTGGCTGGTCGTTCAAGAATACGCGCCGCCAAAAACGGTTTCTGAAGACAAGGCACGAAAACGTTTGCAAGAAGTCTTGCTTCATTTGCCAGCAGTAACAGGTGTTTCACCAAAACAGATAGCGCTTAAAGTGCGTAGCCAACAAAAAGGTACAAAACAGTACGAGAAAATTAATCAGACTGGCGACATGATGGAAGTGTTTGAAAATGGCGCTCGTTTCCTGGTTAACCTTACTGACTACTTGGACACAGGCCTTTTCTTAGATCACCGTAATACCCGCCAAAAAGTGCAGGCGTTGTCCCAAGGTAAAGACGTTCTTAACTTGTTTTCATATACGGGAAGTGTGTCTGTTTTCGCAGCTATGGGTGGTGCGAAATCTGTTACTACTGTGGATATGTCTAACACCTATTTAGAATGGGCAAAGAAAAACGTAGCACTGAATAAACTTACTGGCCCACATGCTTTTATTCAAGCGGATTGCACAACATGGTTAGGTACCCATAAAGGGAAATACGACTTAATTTTTATTGACCCACCGTCGTTTTCTAACTCAAAGCGGATGCAAAGCACGTGGGATGTACAGCGCGACCACGTAAAAATGCTTACCGACGCTAAAGCGTGTCTAAAAGAGCAGGGGATTATTATATTCTCTAACAATAAGCGTGGCTTTAAGTTAGATGAAACCGCCATTAACAATCTTGGATTGTCAGTGGAGAATATAACCAAAGACACTATTCCAGAAGATTTTGCACGTAAAGGCAACATCCATCAGTGCTGGGTGCTAGGCTCATGAAAATTTATTTTTACACCGGGCCGCAATGTAGCCTGTGCGACTTAGCCGATGTTGAGCTTCAACAAACGTCTATGTTTTCATCGCTTAATATAGAGAAGGTTAACATTCGCACTAGCACTGAGCTTTATCATTTGTACGGTGCAAGGATCCCCGTTTTGAAACGGGCAGATAACGAAAAAGAAATTGGCTGGCCTTTTAATACCGCCGATTTAGAGGAGTTTCTTCAGTGAGCATTTTGCAGTTAAAAAACATCACTGTTATTTATGGAAATCCGCCGCTGTTAGACGGTGTCGAACTGGTTGTACAGCCTAAAGAGCGCGTTTGCCTAGTAGGTCGCAACGGTAGTGGTAAATCAACGCTAATGAAAGTTATCGCTGGCGATATTATTGCCGACGATGGGCAGCGTATAATTGAAAATAATACGGTCATTGCGCGCCTAGAGCAGGACCCGCCCCAAACTACCGATGTGACGCTTTTTGACTATGTTGCCGAAGGCTTATCTGACGTAGGTGAAACACTGAAAGCCTACTTTCATCAAACCCGTATCGTTGGTGAAGATCCAAGCGAATCGAATTTAAATAAATTACAGCGACTACAAGAACAGTTAGAAGCCAGAGACGCGTGGCAGTTTGAACAGCAAATTGAACAGACGCTAACCATGCTAAAGCTAGACCCTGAGATATCGCTATCTACTCTTTCTGGGGGATGGCG
Organism: Alteromonas sp. BZK5; assembly: GCF_014349115.1. NCBI lineage: Bacteria > Pseudomonadati > Pseudomonadota > Gammaproteobacteria > Alteromonadales > Alteromonadaceae > Alteromonas > Alteromonas sp. BZK5. The sequence goes on from NZ_JACSOE010000010.1 coordinate 41,288, forward strand.
CAGAAAAGCAGCGCTAGCTCGTGCGCTTGTTCGACAGCCGGATTTGCTCCTGTTAGACGAACCAACTAACCACCTTGATATTGAAATGATCCGCTGGCTTGAATCCAGCTTGAGTAATTACCAAGGCGCAATTGTGTTTGTAAGCCACGACCGTGCATTTATACGTGCCATGGCTACGCGAATCATTGACCTTGACCGCGGCTCGGTTACGAGCTATCCGGGTAACTACGAAACTTATTTAGAAAAGAAGCAGCACGATTTAGAGGTTGAAGCTTCACAAAACGCTGAGTTTGATAAAAAACTAGCGCAAGAAGAGGTATGGATTCGTCAGGGCATCAAAGCCCGCCGTACCCGCAACGAAGGCCGAGTAAGAGCGCTGAAAAAACTACGCGAGGAGCGTAAAGCGAGAAGAGCGGTTCAGGGCAATGCGGTAGTCCATCAACACCAGGGCGCGCGCTCTGGAAAGATGGTGTTTGAAGTAAAAGACTTAAGCTATAGCATTGAAGGCAAGCCTATTGTTGAAGGGTTAAACCTGAATGTTTTGCGTGGTGACAAGCTTGCTCTCATTGGTCCTAATGGTAGCGGTAAAAGTACGCTTATCAAGCTTCTACTCGGCGAACTCCAGCCCGATAGCGGCAACTGCAAACAAGGCACTAACCTTGAAGTTGCTTACTTTGACCAGCACCGCCACGGGCTGGATTTAGAAAAGTCTGTGATAGACGCGGTAGGCGACGGTAAACGCGATCTGATGGTAAATGGCCACCCACGCCATGTGATCAGCTATTTACAAGATTACTTGTTTACGCCTGAACGCGTTAATGCACCGGTTAAGTCGCTATCAGGTGGAGAAAAAAACCGCCTGATGCTAGCAAAACTGATGCTTAAACCGAGCAACGTTTTGGTGCTGGATGAGCCTACCAATGACTTAGACGTTGAAACCTTGGAAATGCTCGAAACCTTACTCAACGAATATACCGGCACCGTGCTTTTAGTCAGTCACGATAGGGAATTTGTTGATAACGTAGCAAATAGTAGCGTGGTATTCGAGGGTAATGGAATGCTTCGCGAATTTATTGGGGGTTTCACTGACGTAGAAAACTGGTATAAAGAGCAACAGGAAAAACGTCAGCAAATCGAAAAGGAAGAAAAAGCCAAGGTAAAGAATGAAACTAATTCAGCTTCAGACAGTCCTAGTGCTAAGTCTTCTCCCCGTAAGACGAAAAAGCTATCATACAAAGACCAGCGTGAACTTGAGTCCTTACCGAAAGAACTAGAAACACTTGAGGAAGAGCTTGAGGCTATGCAAGAAAAAGTGAACGACCCGGACTTTTTCAAACAAGACAGTGACATTACTGCCAAGGCGTTAGCCGAGTTGGCAGATAAAGAAGAATTACTTTCCCAGAAATATGCGCGCTGGGATGAACTAGAAAGTATGCTGGAAGATAATCAGCAGTAAATAGGATTTTAAATGAAACGAACTCAGCTTGCCGCCGCCGTTCTGTTGGCAACAGGAAGTGTTTCGGCATTCGCCGCGACCTATTCAGTGACGCCTCTTCCTTTACAGGATACCGCTAGAAACAATTTTGCTCGTTCGATTGATAACTCAGGCAAAATGTTGTCTGTCGTTCAACTGGAGTTCAATCCACCAATCGACGCAGAGCAGCTTGAAGAAGACACGACTTTTTTTGACCAGTTCGGTGAGAGTCTAGAAAACGAAGATGACGCACGCCAGGGTGTTTTTACAGACATAGACTACACCACGGTAGTAAACTATCTTCTATCGAACCCAAATCTTACAACGGGACAGAAGCTAGCGTCGTATAGAACCTATGCAACCGACACTCAAGATATATCATTAGTACCAGGTCTTGATGAAGTTACAGACAAATTTGATGACTATACGCGATCTGTTGAATCGACTGGTCGTGACAGCTTGAACGGTAACTTTATTGTCGGTGATTCTTCGGGACTGGTTGTTCTAGACCCATATGAGAACGAAGATGGCGATACATTAAACTACACGTATCCAGAGTCAGCACAACAAGCCTTTGTTCAAGCATCTGGAGAGACTAAAGTACTTCCAGCTGTTGATGACACTGTAGGAGGGTTCTCTTCAGCTCGAGCAATAAACGCAAACTTACAGGTTGCAGGTTTCAGTACTGTTAGTTTCCGCGATGATGTTGCCGATGCTGTTGAAACGTGTACAGACGATGAGTCTCGTGGTGACACATCTGAAGGTCGCTGCCTGTTTACTATTTATAATGGCGATTTTGCTGTTCCACGTATTTCTAGCTACTTCATTAATTCATCTACAAATTACTTACCGAGCTTCGTATTGCTGTCTGAGGTTAACGCTACCATTTGGCAGATCGATGTCAATGGCGATGTAATCAGCACCGATACCTACCCGTTATTATTTGAACCTGATGAAGACGATACACGCCACTATTTCACGTATGCCTATGACATAAATAACCAAGGTATCGCAGTCGGTGAAGGCCTTACTGGAGATCGCATTACGATAACGCGCCCAAATACATCAGGCAGGACTGAAAGTGAACGAGTTGCAACGGTTTTCAGAGACGGTGAAACCATTGAACTTCTTCCACGCGAAGAAAATATCATTAGCCAGGCTATCGCAATTAATGATGAAAATTGGGTGACGGGTGCAGTGCTTCGTTCACAAAGCGATATCGCACGCTCTCGTTTGTTTGTATACAACCTTGATACCCAAGAACAGCATTACCCTGATGGCTTCTTCGTGAGTGCTGGTGTGACTGCGAATGCCATTAACAATAATAATATCGTAGTGGGTAAGGCAGACGTGGATGCAACGAGTGATACGCTTCGCGATACAGCGGCATTTATGTACAACATTGATACTGAAGAGTTTACTAACTTAAATGATTTAGTTTCTTGTGATAACCCATATGAGCTAATTGAAGCAGTAGATATCAACGATGATAATGAGATCATTGCGAATGCGAGAATTAAAGCTACGAACAAGTATGTAACGGGTAACGATATAATTAATTCAGACGGTGAAACAGAAGAAATCGACTCCGTAGTGGCGGTTAAACTGTCTCCATTATCGAATGGTTCCATAGATGAATGTGAAATTCCTGAGGACGAACAGCCCTATGAGCGAAAAGGAGCTGCAACAGGTTTACTCGCATTTTTTGGTCTATTTGCTGCAGTATTTATGCGTAGACGTATAAAGAAATAGCTGACCCTTTGGACAATATGTAATCAATATTAAAAGAGCCACCTATGCGTGGCTTTTTTTATGCCTAAAAAACGTAAAAAAAGACATATTTATGCATAAAAAATGTAACATAAATTTCATAGAAACTTCATTTATTTAAATTTTGTCAAGCCCTTTTATTTTTTATTTTTCTTGAACCATTTAGTTAATTGCACTATCACAGTATTGTACGCAATCACTTTTCCGGCACTATCAACCGAAATGATGTAGAGCGCTCGAGAAAATGATTTGTTGTACTTTCAACAAACAAAAGAGGCTAATCAATGAAAAGACAAAAAAGAGATAAACTGACACGCGCCCATTCGAAAGGCTATCAAGCTGGCATTAGCGGTCGTTCAAAGGAAAATTGTCCATTTCAGCAAAACGATGCACGTTCACAGTGGTTAGGTGGATGGCGCGAGGCAGTAGAAGACAGACACTTAGGTTTAAGTGTTAAATAACACTTCTCTTTTATGAACTGATTATGCAAAAAGGAAAGCCCCTGAAAAGGGGCTTTTTTGTTGGTCAACGTTAATTGACCTTATAGCTCTATAAAGGCAGTTTAGAAGTTTGAGGTATCTTGGAACAAGCCAACTTTCAAATCTTTCGCTACGTAAATCTCACGGCCATCAACTTCTACTGAACCATCTGCCATACCCATGAAAAGTTTACGCTTTATCACGCGCTTCATCGTGATCTTATACGTTACCTTCTTAGCGGTTGGAAGGATTTGACCGGTAAATTTAACTTCACCTACACCTAAAGCTCGGCCTTTACCAGGGCCGCCGCTCCAACCTAAGAAGAAACCAACTAACTGCCACATCGCGTCTAGGCCTAGGCATCCCGGCATTACCGGATCACCTGGGAAGTGACAATCAAAAAACCATAAATCGGGGGTAATATCTAATTCAGCGATAATTTCGCCTTTCCCATGTTCACCGCCATCTTCTGTAATTGAAACTACGCGATCCATCATTAACATGTTAGGTGCGGGAAGTTGACTGTTACCTGGGCCAAACATTTCACCACGGCTACACGCCAATAAATCTTCTTTGTTAAAACTATTTTTCTTCTCTGACATTCCCAACTCGTTGCTGTTATTAAAGTGACGCTGCTAATTTAGCGAACAGTTGTACGCCAAACAACTCTGAACAGTCATTTTTCTGAAGAAAAACGCATGCTAATATAGGTTTAGCAACTTTGGCTTGTACAAACATCGTTCTACACGTGTGATTTTTGTACTACTTCTAAATACAAGCTCTACAGTAACGTAACATTGTGTGAAAACTATGACAGAACAAACAACGAAAAAAAGCATTAAAAAGAGTGCCGCAGATAGAGCTAAAGCCAACGCTGATAAACAACGAAGATTCAGAGAAAGGCAAAAAGACGCAGGTAAGAAACTTGTAAGAGGCTATGTTAGCCCTGAAGCAAAGGCATGTTATGACGAAATACGCGACAAAACTGGCTGGACTGACAGTGAAGCTATGTCAAATGCCATGCGGCTTATGTACGCAGCTTACAAATGTGGACAAATTAAACTACTGAATGAATGGCTTCGCAAAAATAACCGTTAGCCGGTTTATTTAATTTTTGTTTTCAGCCATGCACGACTCGGACTATTTTGCATGGTGTGGCGTTTAACAATGCGATGCGCTTCTTTAACCACATCATCTCGCTCGCGATAGTCCCATAAGCGTTTTGCCGTGATGCGATTATTCTCTGTTATATCAACGAGCGGTTCAACGTAGTCGCGTTCAACGTCAAAATCTAACATTTGCGCTTCTAGGGGCGGCAATAAGTGAGGGGCGTGAACAGCTTCACTGGGTAATTTAGCAAGTTCTGGCACCCACTTTTTGATAAATACACCTTCAGGATCTAATTTTGAAGATTGTGTTGCAGGGTTGTATAACCGCACGGTGTGAATGCCGGTTACGCTAGCCTGCATCTGTATTTGGGGGTAATGAATACCTGGCTCAAAATCTAAGAACTGTGTTGCCAAATAATGCGCTGCCTTTAGCCAGTGTACATTTAGGTGATGACACAGAAAACTGGTTACCATGGCGCGCATTCGAAAGTTTAAGTACCCGGTATACTTAAGTGCTCGCATGCAGGCATCTACCAACGGATAGCCGGTCAATCCCATTGTCCAAAGGTAAAAGCGACGCTCGGCTTCTGGACCATCTATAAACGGAAAGTTTTCGTATCCACTATTCATTGGTCGCCATTCAATACTGTGTTCGCTCTCAAATTTTTGAATAAAATGGCAGTGCCAATGTAACCGAGACGTTAAAGCGGCTAGGGAGCGACTCCATTGTTTTCTATCAGAATTCGGCAGTAACTTTTTCGTCTGCTTTTGATGTTGGACGCTTTGGTAAACTTGCTTAATTGATAGATTGCCCCATGCCAAGTAGGGACTTAAACGAGAACATGCCCGTCTTGCATATTCCGGCTTAGAAATATGTTGATGGTAGTATTGTCCTCTAGCATCGAAAAAATCTTTTAATACTTGCCAAGCACGCCTTTCACCGCCTGGCTGCATCTTGTTTAATTTTTTTAACTTGTCTAAAACATCCTGCCGATAATAATTCGCTTTCTCGCTACAATGAGTGCCGGTTTGATTAGTAATATGACAATCAAACAGACCAAGCTCATCTAAATTTTTGCAAGCAGTGTTGATGTTGTTATGCTGGGCCCAGTCGACCCAATTAACGCTATTTATATCAATATCATAGGTTTTCGTTGTAAAGTGACGATCCCAGTTTTGCTGCCATTGCTCACGGTGAGGCAAACCACGCATCACTGCGCCATACTGGGACTCAATATGGTTTATTTTCTTTTTCTTCAAATAGTTACTTACTAAAATGTCACGGTTATGCGTAACGCTCAACCCTATTTCTTGGTAACTCCTAACTGCTGAAATGGCGTAGTGCTGGGCAATAAGTTCGAGCGCATCAATAACTTCACAGTGTAAGGTCAGTAAACGGGCGCCTGAAGGCAACTGGGCGTTAATGTCGTCGATACTTTGCTGGATAAATTGCCAATGACGCATGTCCATATGCGGGTCGGCTATAAGGGAAGGCTCCCAACAAAAAAGCGGAAGAATGTTTTCGTTTTTTTCAACTGCACGGTAGAGAGGCTCGTGGTCTCGAAGACGAAGGTCACGTTTAAACCATATGACAGTGACCGATTGTTTAGAATGTACTGGAACCATACGACGAACTAACTACAACCACTTTTTACGAAATTGGCCGTCCGAATCATAAATCTCAGTCTGCTTTTGAAGGTTGAACTGTCTGTGGCCGCGAGGGTCGCTTCCAACACCAGCTAAGTAAAGCCAATTGCCCCAATTACTCCCCACATCGTAATCGATTAATTGATGCTCAAACCACGCTGCACCGTATCGCCAGTCCTGCCTTAGTTCGTGAACCAAACAGCTCGCAACCAGTTGCCTGCCTCGGTTTGACATATAGCCAGTTTCAGCGAGTTGTCGCATGCAAGCATCGACTATCGGATAACCGGTTTTTCCTTCGCACCATAACGCAAAGGTTTCCGGACAATGCTGTGTCGACGGCTTTTTACCCTGGATACCGCTAAAACGAAACCAATTGGCCCCGTATTTACACTGTAACCAATGAAAAAATTCGCGCCAAAGTAATTCAAAGTATATCCAATAAGTGGAATCGTTTTTTTCAACGGTTGCTTCAAACTGTTGAACTTGCCGAATGACTTCCCGTGCAGACAGCGACCCGTTCGCTAACCAGGCCGAAAGCTTGGTACTGTCTTGCCAAGTATCTAAAGCGTTCCTTGTGTCTTTATACGTTGCTGCAGCTTTCCAATCGAAGAGATAAGTATTTAAATGCGTCAGCGCTGCTGTTTCACCTCCAACAAACGATGATTGAGACGGGCTTGGTAAATCAGTATCAATGGCGAATAAAAAAGACTCATCTAATTGCGGTGTAAAAGGGCTTGGTAAGCTTTCCATGGGTGGATGGACAGATAATGGCTTACAGTGCTTTTCTACTTTTCTGCGAAACGGACTAAAAACGTCGGGCATCTCTTTTATGTTGAAAGGAAGGGTTTGTGCATCAAATAAGCCAAACGTCGGAGTTTCTATTACTGTTACCGAATCGAAAAAGCGCTTTACTGTATTTAATTGTGCTCTCTCATTAAAACCACAGTGCTCGCTTACCCCAAGGTGAGAATATGGTCCGGACTTCATCAATTGAACTAAACGCTCAGCAGGGTCGCCTTTGACAATGAGCAAATCATGTCCGAGCTTAGCTAATTGCCGTTTTAAATCCACAAGTGTTTGAAGCAGGAATGTGTGCCTATGTTTCCCCATAGGCGCAAAACCATATGTCGTAGGTGTAAACGCTTTATCATCAAGAATATAAAGAAAAGTAACCTGCTGAACTGCTTCACACAGCGCAGAAATAGCAGCATTATCGTGAAGTCTAAGGTCATGTCGAAACCAATATAAACCTCGTTGATTGTTGTTCGTACGTTTTGTTTGTTGGTGGTGATTTATCATACTAATTTTGAGTATTTTTTTACTATTTCTACGGATCCTGAATCCGAGTTTTATCGTAGTACATGCAATACGAATAATATTAAGATTTGGCGCAATGCCTGAGGAAAAAAAGTGACCGTTCCCGTTAGTATAATGTGGTTCAGACAAGACCTTCGTGTAAAAGACAATCCGGCCTTAAACGCTGCCTGTGATATGGGAAAAATAGTACCCATCTACATATATGATGACACTGCACCTAATGGCAGAGAGCCTGGGGGGGCAAGTAAATGGTGGCTGCATCATTCACTCTCGTCGCTCAATAAACGCTTGAACGGACATTTACAAATATTTAAGGGTGACCCACAGACACTTATTCCAAAGTTAATGAAATCATTTAACGCTAAAGGTATCTTTTGGAATCGGTGCTATGAGCCATGGCAAATAAACCGCGATAAAACGATCAAGAAAACCTTAATCGAGCATGATTATGAAGCCCATAGCTGTAACGGCAGCTTACTATGGGAGCCAATGAAAGTATTAAAGAAAGACGGTACACCGTATCGCGTATTTACACCCTACTACAAGAAGGGCTGCCTGCAGGTTGAAGAGCCTCGTTATCCCAAAGCACCACCCGCACGTATTACTTATGCGGATGTCGACAACGACAGCGATGGATTAACATCGCTAGATTTACTCCCTTCCATCAACTGGGATGCAACCATTGAAAAAGAGTGGTCACCAGGCGAAGACGGCGCCGCTGATAATTTAGCTGACTTTATTGAAAATTCAGCACGTAAATACAAAGACGGCAGAGACATACCGTCAGCCAATGGGACATCGCGTTTGTCGCCGCATTTACACTTTGGTGAAGTGTCTCCAAATCAAGTTTGGTACGCGATAAAAGACCAGTTTGGAAATAGTGAAAACAAAAGCATTGAAACCTACTTGAGTGAGTTAGGTTGGCGCGAGTTCAGCTATTATTTGCTGTTCCATTTTCCTACTTTGCCTAATAAGAACTTCAACGAAAAGTTCGATAAGTTTCCTTGGCGCACAGATGCGAAAGCGCTCAAAGCGTGGCAAAAGGGAAATACAGGCATTCCTATCGTAGACGCTGGCATGCGCGAACTGTGGCAAACGGGCTACATGCATAATCGAGTTCGCATGATTGTGGGCTCGTTTTTAGTGAAAAATCTATTACTCAGTTGGCATGAAGGCGAGCGATGGTTTTGGGATACATTGTTGGATGCCGACCTTGCGAGTAACAGTGCTAGTTGGCAATGGGTTGCGGGTTCTGGCGCTGATGCTGCGCCTTACTTCAGAATATTTAACCCAATACTACAAGGCGAAAAATTTGATAAAAAGGGCAACTATGTGCGTAAGTATTGCCCTGAATTGAACAAGCTGTCAGACAAGTATATCCATAAGCCATGGGAAGCCCCTTCGGCGATATTGAAAGATGCAGGTATAGAACTTGGTAAGGAATACCCAAAACCTATTGTTGATTTAAAAGCATCGCGTCAACGCGCGCTAGACGCATTCCAAACATTAAAAGAGTAGGGTATGGCAGCACTCATTTTAGTTTTAGGCGATCAGCTTACCGAGACGTTGCCAGCGATTGCTAACGCAGTAAAAAGCAAAGACACAATCTTGATGGCCGAAGTCCGTGAAGAAGCCACCTACGTTAAGCACCATAAGAAGAAGATAGCGTTTTTGTTTAGCGCAATGCGTCATTTTGAAAAAGCGTTGCGAGACGACAATTTTAACGTTAACTATGTTCATTATAGCGACACAAACAATCAGGGCGATTTGCTCGCTCAGGTTAAGCATGAACTTAACGGAAATGATTTTGACGAAGTAAAGGTGACTATGCCCGGAGAGTACCGCTTACTCAAAAGCATGGAGCAATGGGAAAACGTGCTTGGCATACCCGTTAGTATATGTGATGACAATCGCTTTTTATCGTCCCCACAAGAATTCACGGATTGGGCTGAAGGCAAGAAACAACTTCGAATGGAGTTTTTTTACCGTGAGATGCGTCGCAAACACAACGTGCTCATGGAAGGAAAAAATCCCATTGGCGGTAAGTGGAATTACGATGCCCAGAATCGCGAAGCAATGCCTGAAACCCAGAGAGTACCGAAGCATTCTACGTTTGAGATTGATGACATTACTTCGAAAGTTATTGAGCTCGTAAAAAGCGAGTTTAGCGATCATTTTGGCGATATCAATCACTTCCACTTTGCGGTAACTCGAAAAGACGCACTCAGCGTATTGAATACTTTTATAGAAGAAAGATTACCTAACTTTGGTCAGTATCAAGATGCCATGGTGGAAGGCAAGCCTTGGCTTTATCATTCACATATCGCGTTTTATTTGAACTGCGGTTTACTGACGCCAAAAGAAGCCATTCATGCAGCCGAGCAAGCTTACCATGCAGGGCAAGTTCCACTGAATTCTGCTGAAGGGTTCATTCGCCAGATTCTGGGCTGGCGGGAGTATGTTAGAGGGTTCTACTGGCACTTTATGCCAAATCTAAAAACCGATAACTACTTCAATAACAGCCGCGCATTGCCCTCGTTCTTTTGGGACGCCCAGACGAATATGAACTGCATGCGCCAGTGTATTAAAGAAACGCAGCAGAACGCTTATGCCCACCACATACAAAGATTGATGGTTATTGGTAATTTTAGTCTTTTAACTGAACTTAGCCCTGAGGAAGTGCAGGCATGGTATCTGTTAGTGTATGCCGACGCATATGAATGGGTTGAACTTCCTAATGTTGCGGGCATGATTTTGTACAGCGATGGAGGTAACCTAGCAAGTAAGCCGTACGTCGCAAGCGGAAGCTACATCAACAAGATGAGCAATTACTGCAAAAATTGCGGATACCAAGTTTCTAAAAAGACCGGACCAAAAGCGTGCCCGTTTAACTACTTATACTGGCACTTTATTGACAAACACAAGGAAAAATTGAGCAACAATCACCGCATGGCCATGATCTATAAAACCTACGGGCGAATGAAAGAAGAAAATATCGAAACTATGAAGCAAGATGCCTCAACATTCCTGACTAAGCTAACGAAAAATGAAGAAGTCTGATTTACCCACCAAAATTTGTCCGGTTTGTCAGAGACCATTTACTTGGCGCAAAAAATGGGAAAAGAACTGGGAAAATGTACGTTATTGCTCAAAACGTTGCTCAGGAAATAGAAAACCACTGAAAGCAAATGAATGATAGTAGTATACGTTTTTATCAAAGGTAACGCTTCTTTATGACTTGGCCAGGTTAATCATTTGTTTCTTACAGTACGTATAACGCATAGTGAACATACAAGGAGAGTGTTGTGGAAGCACCGATTACCGTAGATAGACTGCGTTTCCTTTTATACAGTGTAAAAGAAAAGCTTTGGGTAAAACCTCTTGGCTTTTGTTTGCTCTCAATATTTGCTGTATTCGTCGCTAAAGTAGCAGACGGGACTTCATTGGCTGAGCATATTCCTGAAATAAAACCCGAATCAGTTGAAACACTGCTTTCAATTATGGCATCTAGCATGATGGTGATCGCCACGTTTTCTGCAGGTACCATGGTTAATGCTTATGCTTCGGCCAGTCAGTCGTCAACGCCGCGTTCTCTAAGCCTTATAATATCCGATGATGTATCACAAAATGCTCTGTCAGTTTTCATAGGCGCATTTATCTATAGTGCTGTAGCGCTTACTGCAATGACTCAAGCTTTTTTCGATGAAGCCGGGCTTTTCATTTTATTTTGTCTAACCTGTCTGGCTTTTTCGATAGTTATTTTAACTTTTATCCGGTGGGTAGACAGCGTTGCACGATTAGGGCGCGTGGGGTCAACGTTATTAAAAGTGGAGCACGCCACGACACGCGCAATTAAAAATAGAATAGATATGCCGTGCTTAGGCGCAGTACCGCAAGAGCAAATAAAAGAGCAGGGGACGCATGCCATTTATACTAAACAAGTGGGCTATATTCAGCTTATAGACATTGCCAAGCTGCAACACTGGGCTGATAAAAACGACGGTTTTATCAATGTTGCCATGTTACCCGGTGAGTTTGTTTCACCAGAGCGTGCCATAGCATATTCAAATAAAAAGGTAGTATCAGATGAAATTGTTGACGCATTTACTATAGGTGAAGCCAGATCCTTTGAGGCTGATCCTCGCTTTGGCTTTATCGTACTAGCCGAAATTGCATCTCGTGCATTATCGCCATCGGTTAATGACCATGGTACTGCAATAAATACCATTAGCAGCATTACACGCCTTATGTTGTTGTGGCACAAGCCCAAATCCGAAACTGAAACCGAAAACTCACAAAGCGATAGCGCTCAGCATGAGGAGTTTAAATATAACCGCATTTCATTGCCTGCGTTAAATGTGAATGATCTTTTTGACGATGCGTACACCAGCATTGCCCGTGATGGTGCTGCTAATATTGAAGTTGCTATCCGAATACAAAAGTCACTAAAAACAATTAAAGCGTGCTTTAAAGATGAAGGTACAGGCATAGAAAGAGATTTTGTTGAGGCGGCGTCTAAGTTAGCGAAGCAAAGTTACGAACGTGCAAAGTTGGCATTGGATTACGAAGACGATATTAAGCGAATTGAGCGCGTTTATAATGATAACTAAACCTGTAATTTATTACTGCCAAAATCACTGCTAAAAATACTTAAAGTAAACAGCTAGCCAGTCTATATAATCTCTGCATACCACAAACCATGTAATCTACGTAAATGATCGATCGAGTTTCTTTTTGTAGTTAATCAGATTAAATCTGATTAACTACAACTCAGATAAACACAGCAACATTTTAAATAGCTAAAAATCCACATTTAAAAAATTAAAGTCTAGTAGAAAAATACAAAGACTGCGTCTTTCTGTTTGTTAGTTATACCCATAATTAATCAAAAAACTAACGTGACGCTACGTGAATGAAAATACATTTTGCGAGGTGTAGTGCTACAGATTTCACGTAGCGCACGATTTATAAATTCCATGTCTAAATCCAAAGTTCATAGCAACTTTCAATAGAAACTACTGACACAATTGAAGCAAGTGCGGTAACGCTGAGGCACAAAAATAGCTGCCACGCATAAAAGTCTGTAAGTAATCACAGCCAACAAAACATCCGAATAAAGTGACATTTTCGCCCTAATCGTCCATATACATAATTTCGCATAATGTATATTATGTTAAATAGAGTATCAAAATTGATGGTGAATGAGCCAGATGGTGCTTTGCAAATAGCTCTAAGCTATCCTTCCCGTAACAATTAGTTTTTCGTAAGGTTTAATTACAATTAACACAGATAAATAATAGATTTAATAATGTTCCTAAAAATATGTATCAGGCGTAATCCTTCAATATTTATATTATTTAATGTGCGGATAGAAACATTAATTTATAAGCTCAAGTAGCCAAATACATAACGCTGATGTAATAAATAAAGGAAGCTAATTATTCCTAGGATAAAACGACTGCTGTAAGGTTTATTTTTTTAACAGTAAGCGCTAATGTGATAATAAGGACTATTTATTAATTGCTCTTTATTTTAAATATCATCAATTATTTATACTTCTTATTAAATTAAAATTTGAGCATGTAGACCGTTCGTTGTTTTAGATTTGGATGGCGTGGATAGCACGTGGAATTTAAAATAATCGACGCGATGTTTATTGAATTCATATATGCGTAGACGTCGTTTATTCGGTAACGTACGTATCGACGTTTTATTATCGTCGTACCGTACTCGCCATTAGATAGGCGCTCTATGAAAAGCATATAAAAAGCAAAGGTAATGACTACTAGGTTATCGCCTATTCCACTTTTGTAACGTTTATTTTTAACTCGTTTGGTTTTGAAAAAATGTGCGACTAACCAGCAAACATGTTGGAAGTAAATCATGTGAAGTACTTCTTTAATAAATAAGCTTTAAGGGTGCTTGTTCATCACTTTATAGCCTATTTTTAAGGCGTCGCTACGTGAAATCTGAGCGCGCATTCGGGGTGTTGCCTTGCAGATTTCACGTAGCGCACGATTTAAATTGCACAAAAAAAGCACTATCTCAGCAGGTCACAAGCCTTCTCTAGCGATATGGTTTGGAAAAATTACGAGATAGGCCAACAATCGACGGCATTGAAACACCTAAACTGTTTATATATACAGTAATATGGTAGAGTAGCAGTGTACTTGAGATTATAATAGCAAAGCGGTTTGTTGAGTGTTCAATGGATTACTGCGTAGCTTCACGCATGATAACTGTAATTATCATGCGTGAATATTGTTATATATCAATAGCTTATCAAGCTCTGTTAAATCTAGCATAATAGTCACATTAATGTCTTCAACAGGTTGCTCAATGCCCTCAAAAACTAATAGCTCATACTTGCTCACAACTCAATTTGTTAACAGCAACAGTGATAGCAGCTCACAGCCACAAGACTCAAGTAGCGCGACGGTTCCAGCTTTTGGTATCGAGTACTCTCGTGGTAAGCAGCACACGTCAGGTTCTGACGACCTAAGACCAAGTCAATGTTCATCTTCTGATAAAAACGTTGATAGCTATTATCAAGATATTTTTACCAAGCTTCCATACAACACACAACGGGCATACATTAGTGACTACAATGAGTTCGCAATTTTTTGTAAGCAAGCTGGATTAAGTGGCCTTAAGAACAACTTCGAACACAATGAGATCTGCATTAAACAATATGTCGAAGCGTTGTGCCGTTCTCCCCTAGCCTATAGAACCATTAAACGTCGGTTATCTGCCCTTAGTAAATTTTTAGGCGTGGCTAAATTGCCAAACCCAATTATTAGATCAGCGTATCTAAGGGACTTCATCCGTTTATCGCTTATAGAGAATAGAAAGTTTCGCTTGTCTCACAAACAAGCGGTTCCGCTTACCATAGATATGCTTGAACAAATAAACAATGCAATTATTCCTGATTCTTTATTAGAACTCCGCGACCTTGCAATCATTAACCTGATGTTTGATGCATTGCTTCGCGCTGATGAATTAGTTCGAGTTTGCATCGAGGATATATCTGCGCGTAATAACACGCTGTTGGTTGTTTCTTCGAAAAGCGACCAGTCTGGCCAAGGTCAATATCGCTATATTTCTTCCAGCACTATATCAATGGTTCAAGAGTATATTAACGAAGCTAATCTTGACCCAAAAACTAAAGCAACGCGCCTTTCTTCAGATTTACGCGGCCTGCACAAAGGCGTTTTGTTTAGACGACTAACAAACCATAAAACAGCACTTTTGCCATTCGATGAGAACATTCCCAGCCATAAGGCAAATGTACTTAACTATTCGAGTGTCTATAGGATTTGGCAACGCATTGCTCAACGCGCAGGTATTAGCGAAAACATTACCCCTCATAGCGGTCGTGTTGGTGGTGCAGTGTCTCTAGCCGAAGATGGTGCATCTTTACCCGAGCTTCAACTGGCTGGAGGTTGGCAATCACCGGAAATGCCTGGGCATTATACAAAACAGGCTAACGTAAAGCGTGGTGGAATGGCAAAATTATCGGCAAAACGGAAAAGATAAACCTTCTAAAATACAGTAATTTAATCAATACATGGTTACGCATAACCAGCGATATCAGTAACAATATCTAACTCACCTACTCTCTTCATTCTTTTACCAATCTGAAACTGTATTACCCTCGTATCAAAAGGTAAATTTGCCCTAAACCTATATTAATGAATAGGTTTTCTAAGTTGGCAAGCATTCAAGTAAAAGGAGAGATATATGAGTAGCGGTATTGATACAAAGCATGGAAAATTACTCGCGGAGATGGTGGTTCCCTCGTCGTCATGGAATGTCCAACCCGAGAAGCAAGACCCATTCAAGTCACAAGAAGCAGCACTAGATTATTTAAACTCAAACAATGAGCCGTTATATCTCCACGTGCCATTAGCTCAATCTGATGATTACGTGAGAATCTGCGTAACTTCACGAGGCGATGATGTTGTTTTTACGATAAAAGATATCAATAACGGTGGTGAAACTTCATTGCATTATTCGCACATTAAAAATTTAGATAGCACAATTAGAACCTTAGTATCAGAATGTTGTGACCAGAAAATCAAAGCCCTATAAATTAGGGCTTTCTTTCTGCCTATAAATCGCAAATTGCACTACCAAAGAATGCTAATCCACGTAAAGCCTGCCATCATTAAGCTAATGAACACTGCTGCCGATCCGATATCTTTAGCACGCCCTATTAATAAATGGATGTCTGTGCTGACATGATCACAGAGTTTCTCAATAGCGGTGTTGAGTAGCTCAGTGATAAGCACTATCAGTAAAGATATCACCAGCAATATACGTTCTACATGCGTAACGTCGATGAAAAACGCTACAGGTGTCATTATCAATATTGCGAAAATTTCTTGTCTGACCGCAGCTTCACTTAAAAAGGCTGCTCGAAGCCCCTTAAGTGAATAGTAAGTGGCATAGAGTACGCGTAAAATACCTGTCCGTTTCGTTATCATGATAAGTAATTTTAAGATTAGTTACAGCCTTACAAAACGTAACTGACCTTCGTTACATCTGCATGACGGCGAAGGTATTTATCATGAATATTTAAGGCATTTTCGACGCTAATCGCCGCATTAATTTATACTTTCACAGCTAGCACGTCTGTTTTAACACCATGTAGTACTGCATTGGCCGTTGACCCAAGTAACAAACGAAGACCGCTCTGGCCATGGGTGCCGACAACAATGAGATCAGCATTAATCTTTTCGGCCATATGGTGAATCTCATCAGCTGGAGAACCTATCTCTACATTGATGTGGCTGTAAGGTATATCATGTTTTGCGGCAACGTCTTTTAATTGCCTTAATGCCTGCTCTCTTACTTCCTCTGAAAAATCCCGTTCTAAAAATAGTCCGTAAGGCTCTACATTGGTTTGTGGATAAGCAACATACAGGAGGTGAATTTTGTGACTATTGCCCGCTATTGCAATGGCTTTCTCCACCACTAATTCGTAGTCAGAATAAATATCTATAGGTACTAAAATTGTCTCGTAACCTTGCATTGTGGCTGTCCTCAATTTTTGTTAGGTAGCAGTGCTTTTCTACCATACCGTTAACTAATTCCATTAAATAGTAGTGCTATACAAATAATTATTCTTTGAGCTAGGTCAATGATTAGTCTGCAGCCTCATTCATAATCAGTGTATGCACATTAGTTCTAGCGAACATTACGTATCCTTACCGTAAAAGAAAGAGGGAAATGAGTATGAAAACGGCAATAGTTGTTATAGCAACGCTTCTCCTTTTCGCCTGTGACCAGGGCGCGCAGTCACCTCGCGGCTTTAGCTTGCCAGAAGGCAATATGGAAAAAGGCTATTTGGTATTTAAAAAGTATCAGTGCCAAGACTGTCACAGAATTGCAGGAGAAAAAGAGTCCGACAATGCGCAATACCTAGTCGCGAAGCCTATTCCGTTGGGAGGCAGCAGTGGAAGAATTAAAACTTATGCAGAGTTGGTGACAAGTATTATTAACCCATCACACAAACTTACTCCTCGACAGCCTGCCAGTTTCACCAGCGAAGACGGTGTCTCATTAATGCGAGTAGTAAACGACGAGCTAACGGTTTCTGAACTAATAGATTTAGTGGCGTATCTTCAGCCTAAATATAAAGTAACACCCTACAGGACTAGTGATTACCGACTCTATCAACTGCGTATTCCAAGCGAGCAATCTAAAGATTAACTCGCAGTTTTAGGCATTAAAAATCATTAAGCGTGACTCCACAATCGGTATTTGATTAGGAGTCACGGCTTAGCTTTTTTAAGATACCGCTTTCGTTTCTTTCTCTATTTCTGCCAATAAACTACAAGGCATAAAGCTTTCAGAATTTGCTTCTTTTAAGTGTAATTTAAATCTATCGGGAACGTCGTCGGTTAAGAAACTTCCTGTTTTAACTAACGGGAAAATTTCGTCGTAACGCGCAATATTACACTGATCTACTCGCCTAAATATATGGGTACGATTTAGTTCGCTAGTTCTCACATGTCCTGTAGAAGACAAGATATCCATCAGCGCATGAATAGTTTTTTTGTGAAAGCGGTACACGCGCTCGTACTTGTCTTCAACGTTTAAGCCCTTGGCAAGCTTGGGGTCTTGCGTTGCTACACCGGTCGGACATTTATTCGTATTGCATGACAGCGACTGAACACATCCAAGTGCCAACATCATTCCTCGGGCACTGTTACATAGATCAGCGCCTAAACTTAGATTTTTCGCTAACTGAAAAGCGGTAATGATTTTTCCAGAAGCAATGATTTTAATTTTGTCGCGAATACCAAAACCAGTGAGACAATCGTCAACAAATGCCAACGCTTCACGCAGAGGAAATCCTATAGAGTTTGTGTACTCAAGCGGTGCGGCGCCGGTACCTCCTTCGCCCCCGTCTACCGTTATAAAATCTGGCGTTACGTCCTTCTCTACCATGGCTTTGCACATGGCAATAAACTCACTTTTTCTACCCAGCGCCAGCTTAATACCCACTGGTTTATAGCCACTTAATTTGCGTAACTGACTAATAAAATCAACCATTTCTAAAGGCGTTGAAAACGCTTTATGTCTAGGGGGAGAATCAACTTGAGTTCCAGGCTCAACACCTCTTATTTTAGCTATTTCAGGGGTATTTTTATACGCAGGTAAAATACCACCATGTCCTGGCTTAGCGCCCTGGCTTAGCTTTATTTCTATCATTTTTACATTGTCGAGTTTGGCTTTTTCTTCAAAAAGAACAGGATCGAAACCGCCATCTTTACTTCTACAACCAAAGTATCCCGTACCAATTTGCCAAACGATATTGCCACCGTTTTCGAGGTGATATGGGGTTAAACCACCCTCACCTGTGTTATGGTAAAACCCGCCTTTTGCAGCACCTTTATTTAGCGCCAAAATGGCATTTTTTGACAAGCTTCCAAAGCTCATTGCGCTTATATTAAGTATGCTTGCACGATACGGCTTTTTGCAATGAGGGCCACCTACCGTCACTCGGGGATCTTCATCCATGTCTTCCACTTCGCGAGCAGATAAAGAATGGCCAATCCACTCATAGCCATCTTTATACGTATCTAGCTGAGTACCGAAGGGAACAGTTTCTCTACTGTTTTTCGCACGTTGATAAACAATTGAACGAAACATGCGGGAAATAGGTGCTCCGCCAGTATCGGTTTCTATGATGTATTGCTGGATGTAGGGCCTTAGTCCCTCGACGGTCCATCGTACCCTGCCAATTAATGGAAAGTTCTTTAAAATGGCATGTTTTGTTTGGAAGGCATCATATAGACCAAAAATGAGTAGCGTGACTGATAAAAGTAAAAACCACCACACGGGCGCCCACAATACGCCAATCACCACGTTGAAAGCGACCAGCAGGGTTAGCACGGTTAGAATTGTTAAACGCATTCAAAGTCCTTCTTTATTTTTAGTCATATCTAAACGAAATAATATGCCTACAACCCTGTTCAATACACCTGAAATAGGGAACTAGATTTACTTTAGCGGTAAATGACTGATTTAAAAGTTAAATATGCTGAGCCGGCTTCTAGCCCAATTGGGTTACGCGTTACCAAAATATACAATTACAATGCTTTTTTAGCTGCGAAAACAAGCCATTGCATGCTAGTCTAAAACCTTTCAATTAGCGAGTAGAGAGTGCGATTTGTAGCTATCACTGGTTAATAGATGATGTGACCTGTACAAAGGTAACGGATTTTACGTTCAACATTTTCTGAAAGGTAATTCATGGAGTATGCATTTCTTCTTTTCGCATTTGTTTGCGGCTTAACGGTTAAACTTATTGGCATTCCTCCTTTAGTTGGCTACTTGGTAGCTGGCTTTTTATTAAATTTTGCAGGCTACACGCTCACTGAAGATTTAAACCAAATAGCCAACTTGGGCATCACCATTATGCTCTTTACCATCGGCCTGAAACTTAACATCCGCGATTTGAGTCGTCGAGAAGTTTGGGCGGGAAGCGTTTCACATACCTTAGTATGGGTGGGCGTTATTACCTGTTGCGTCTATGCGATTGGTGCGGTTGCTGCAAATTTCGTTGATGGGCTTACATGGAAAAGCGCTGCGCTTATCGCTTTTGCCCTTAGTTTCAGTAGCACAGTGTGCGTGGTTAAAGTATTAGAAGAAAGTGGCGAAAGTAAAACCCGCCACGGCCGCCTTGCCATTGGCATTTTGGTCATGCAAGACGTTTTTGCTGTTATCTTCCTTGTTGCAGCAACTGGAAAACTCCCCTCTGTGTGGGCGCTTGCGTTGTTGGCCTTATTCCCAGCAATGCCAATCATAAACAAAATGATTAATAAGTCGGGCCACGGTGAACTGCTTCCGCTTACTGGCTTTATCCTCGCCTTAGGTGGCTATCACTTGTTTGAGCTGGTTAACATTAAAGGCGATCTTGGGGCACTAATCTTTGGAATCATGTTAGCCCAACATGAAAAGGCTTCGGAGCTAGCGAAGTCGCTGCTTAGTTTTAAGGATCTCTTCTTAATCGGCTTCTTCCTTACTATCGGTCTTACCGCCCTTCCCGATCTTAGTATGATTGTCCTAGCTATGGTGTTCTGCTTATTTATACCGTTAAAAGCAGCACTCTTTTTCGGCTTATTTACGTCACTTCGCCTTCGCGGTCGCACGGCTTACTTGAGCAGCTTGGTGCTTTCAAATTACAGTGAATTTGGCCTTATTGTTGGCGCACTAGCCGTTTCATTAGGTTTATTGGCAAACTCTTGGTTAGTGGTGATTGCTTTAGCCGTATCTATTTCATTCGTTATCACCAGCGTGCTCTATCGCAATTCTCATTCTCAATATCACAATCATAAACACACCATTAAACGTTTTGAGAAAAACGAGCGCTTAAAAGAAGACATTTATCCTACTCTCCACAACGCGGAATTTTTAGTGTTGGGGATGGGACGAGTTGGTCGCGGTGCCTTCAATGCGTTATCTAAATTAAGTGATGTGAGCGTATGGGGAATGGACGCCGACCGAGTAAAAGTAAAAGAGTTATCAGACGAAGGCTTAAACGTAATATGCGGCGACGGTGAAGACGTCGATTTGTGGGATAATTTAGATATCAAACAAATTCAGCTTGTTTTGCTTGCTCTGCCTTCTATCCAGGACTCAATAAACATCACACGTCAGCTTAAAAACGCGGGCTATGTTGGAAAAGTTGCAGCCATTGCACGATATGAGGATGAAGTATCACATCTATTAGAAAACGATGTAGATAAAGTCTTCAACTTCTTTACCGAAGCAGGGCTTGGTTTTGCTGAAGAAAGTCTTGCTTATGCGCATGCACAACAGTAATGCTGTTCTAAATGCGAACAATGGATGAATTGAGAAACGTTATCGTTTGTAAACAACTGTTTTACAAAGACTTTTTTGACATACAGTCAAATTTAGACTAAACTTCACGCAAATACGTTAATAGGGTTTACACAATGCAAGGTGATAAACAAGTTGTTGCAAAATTGAACGAAGTACTGACAAGTGAACTTACTTCGATAAATCAATACTTTCTGCACGCTCGTATGTTCAAAAACTGGGGTTTTTCTGAACTTAACGAAAAGAATTATAAAAAGTCTATCAAGGACATGAAGCAAGCGGACGATCTTATCGAGCGCATCTTATTCCTTGAGGGCCTTCCTAATCTTCAAGCGTTAGGCAAGCTTTATATCGGTGAAGATACCGTTGAAATGCTGTCATGTGATGCGCGTTTTCAAAAGGAACAGCTTCCACTACTTCGTGAAGCTATCGCGCTATGTGAAGAAAAGCAGGATTATGTTTCTCGTGATTTGCTTGAAGACCTTCTTGAATACGAAGAAGAGCACCTAGACTGGATTGAAACGCAAGAATACCAAATTGATGCTATGGGTATAGAAAACTACCTACAAGCGCAAGTAATGGGAGATGACTAATGAAAGGTAACCAAGCAATCATCAATGGCTTAAACGAACTACTCTCTTATGAGTTGGCCGCCATGGATCAGTATTTCATTCACTCTCAGATGTATCTTGATTGGGGGTTGAATAAGCTTTACGAACGCATCGATCATGAATTTGATGACGAGCGTGGACATGCAACTAAGTTAATTGAACGCATGCTGTTTTTAGAAGGTACGCCTGACATGACGAAGCGCACAGGCTTCAAAGTGGGTAAAGATGTACCTGAGATGCTAGAAAGCGATTTACGTGTTGAATATGAAGTTGATGCAAAGTTACGTGAAGTCATTGCGCTTTGTGAAACCGAGAAAGACTACGTAACTCGTGACATGCTAATTGTACTATTAGACGATACAGAGATGGATCACGCACACTGGCTAGAGCAGCAGCTTGGCCTTATTAAGCGACTAGGTATTCAAAACTACCTTCAGTCTCAAATGTAAGAAATAGCGTTCACGCTACAATTTACAGGTAATTAATGAAAAGCCGCTCTTTAAATAGAGAGCGGCCTTTTTTTGCTTGTTTACTCCCCTTTCTTTAGGGAGAGTCTTATTGCTTTTAAGACAGTTACTGCTGTGTAACAAAATACAAATAGCTGGGGCTTTCTTTATCTTTAATATTTAGACGTAGCTGCCATTTCATCACTGGCTCACTACAACTGCCTAACATAAACCAACCTGACCATTTTCCTTCCCCGTCGTTATCTAACAGCACGGGAATTTTGCCCATATACATGTTTACCCCTTCAATCCATGCGCTCTCTATTTCCTCTCCCTCAGGAACTAAGAGCTTAACCGTTACTGACTCTTCGGCTTCAGGCATGGCTGAAAAAGTGGCAATTGCTAACCTGTCATCAATTAAGAATTCGCAAGTTTCATTGACAAAGTTGCAGCTGTTTCCTATTCCATTAACTACGCTAGTGTCTTTTAACACCGATGACTGGAATTTATGTGCAAGGTATACACACACGGCTACAACAATAATAGCCACTAATGGAAGCTGGGAATGTAAAATTTTTGATCGTTTATTGTTATCGTTATTTAGCATTTCTTAAATTTTGTGTATTTCTTCATTGACGGAGATCAAGCTTAGGTAGTTTATGGTATCTTTTTGTAATTAAAAACCTTATCATCCGCGTACCAACTGGCTTGGAGACAATAATTATTACTCTTTCCGAGCTCGGTGTGAAGCGTTATTCCTTAGCTGATACACGTCTCGACCGTACTATTCCGGCAGTTGGAGACCATAGTTCATTTGAAGTGGAAGATTCATTAAAATGAGTGAAATAAGCCAAGCACAACCTGACTACAATTATAAAGTAGTTAGGCAATTTACCATCATGACCATAGTCTGGGGTATCATTGGTATGGGCCTAGGGGTATTTATTGCCGCGCAGTTATTTGCACCTATGCTTAACTTTGACACACCATGGCTAACATTCTCACGTTTGCGTCCGTTGCACACTAACGCCGTTATTTTTGCCTTCGGCGGCTGTGCATTATTTGCAACGTCGTACTACATCGTTCAGCGTACCTGCCAGGTAAGACTGTTCAGTGACAAACTTGCCGCATTTACCTTTTGGGGTTGGCAAGCCGTTATTGTTTTGGCTGTAATTACCCTACCTATGGGTTTAACCAGCACAAAAGAATACGCTGAACTAGAATGGCCAATTGATATCCTTTTGGCACTGGTTTGGGTCGCTTATATCATTAACTTCTTCGGAACCCTAGTAATCCGTAAAGTTTCGCACATTTATGTTGCAAACTGGTTTTTAGGCGCGTTCATGTTAACTGTTGCAATTCTTCATATTGGTAACAGCATGGCTATTCCGGTATCTTTCACTAAATCGTATTCACTGTATGCAGGCGCAGTAGACGCTATGATGCAGTGGTGGTACGGCCATAACGCGGTAGGCTTTTTCCTAACTGCGGGCTTCCTTGGTATGATGTACTACTTCGTACCTAAGCAAGCTGGCCGCCCGGTTTATTCATACAGACTTTCAATTGTCCACTTCTGGGCACTTATCTCTCTGTATATCTGGGCCGGTCCTCACCACCTTCACTACACTGCCCTACCAGACTGGACTCAGTCATTAGGTATGGTGATGTCTATTATCCTATTCGTTCCATCTTGGGGTGGTATGATTAACGGTATTATGACGCTATCTGGCGCGTGGCATAAACTTCGCACCGACCCAGTATTGCGTTTCCTTATCGTTTCATTGTCTTTCTACGGTATGTCTACCTTCGAAGGCCCAATGATGGCAATTAAGACCGTTAATGCACTATCTCACTACACTGACTGGACAATTGGTCACGTACACTCTGGTGCTCTAGGTTGGGTTGCAATGGTTTCAATTGGTTCAATTTACCACTTAATCCCAGTGCTATTCGGTCAGCGCGCTATGTATAGCACCAAGCTAGTTAACGTACATTTCTGGTTCGCAACTATCGGTGTTGTTCTATACATCGTAGCAATGTGGATGTCTGGTGTACTACAGGGTCTAATGTGGCGTGCAGTAAATGCTGACGGTACGTTAACCTATAGCTTTGTTGAGTCATTAGAAGCGTCTAAGCCTTTCTATGTGGTTCGTTTCATTGGTGGTTGTTTCGTGGTAGCAGGTATGCTTGTTATGGCATACAACACATGGAAAACCATTCGTGCACCTAAAGGCAGTATCGCTGCAGACCCAGCGACTCAGCCGGCGTAGTAAAGGAGACGAATAATGAAAAACGCACATGAGTTAATTGAAAAGAACGTCGGTCTGTTAACGGTATTAATCCTTATCGCTATCAGCTTCGGTGCCATGGTTCAAATTACGCCGTTGATGTTTCAACAGCAAACTATGGAACCGGTAAAAGGCTTACGTCCATATACCGCGCTTGAGCTTGAAGGCCGTGATATCTACATCCGTGAAGGTTGCGTAGGTTGTCACAGCCAGATGATCCGTCCATTCCGCGCTGAAACAGAGCGTTATGGTCACTACAGCGTTGCTGGCGAATCAGTATGGGAGCACCCCTTCCTTTGGGGTTCTAAGCGTACTGGTCCTGATCTAGCACGTGTTGGTGGTCGTTACAGCGACGAATGGCACCGAGTTCACCTGCTTAATCCTCGCAACGTAGTACCAGAGTCGAACATGCCAGGCTTTCCTTGGCTTGCGGAAAACACGCTTGATGGTGAGTTAACAGCTAAAAAAATGGAAGTATTCCGTGGATTTGGCGTTCCGTATACCGACGAAGATATCGCGGGCGCGAAAGCGGCAGTACAGGGTAAAACGGAAATGCAAGCCCTTATTGCTTATCTACAATCTCTTGGCACACATTTGAAATAATATGGACCAGGGAATTGTAGGCAGCATTTTTACTGTCATCGTCTTTGTAAGCTTCATAGGTGTTGTGTGGTGGGCATTTAGCAGCCGCAACAAGAAAAAATTCGATGAAGCGGCAAACCTAGTGTTTGCAGACGAAGAAAAAGAAAAATCAAAAGAAGATTAGCAGGAGTCTCGAACTCATGAGTATGTTTTGGACAATTTGGATTTCAGTGATAACTCTAGGGTTAATCATTGGTTGCTACTTCCTTCTACGCTGGACCCTTGCTAACAAGACCGGCGTACCTGAAGGTGAGTCAATGGGCCACAAATTCGATGGTATTGAGGAGTTGAACAATCAACTTCCTCGCTGGTGGACAATTATGTTCTACATGACCATCGTTTGGGGCTTTTTATACCTAGCGCTTTATCCTGGCTTAGGTGCGTTTGAAGGTATTTTGGGTTGGAAGAGCTCTAACCAAAATATTCAATCGCTAGAAGAGTCAGCTCAGGCGCGTATTGATGCTAAAGAGCAAGGCTACCTAGTAGAATATGACCGTGAACTAGATTTCGCTGCCGAGAAGTTCGATCCGATCTTCGAAGCGTATGCACAAGTTCCTGTTGAAGAACTGGCTAAAGACCCAGAAGCAAATAAAGTAGGTCAGCGTTTGTTCCTACAAAATTGCTCTCAGTGTCACGGTTCTGATGCACGTGGTCAAAATGGCGGCTTCCCTAACCTAACGGACAACGACTGGTTGTACGGTGGTTCAGGTGCGAAAATCGTTGAAACTCTTACGCTTGGTCGTAAAGCAGCTATGCCAGCATGGCTAGATGCTATGGGTGAAGACGGTATCGAAGAAGTGGTTAACTACGTACTTAGTTTAAGCGGTCGCGATGTGGACCCTCAGCTTGCAGAAGCAGGTAAAGCTCGTTTCGCAGCGTGTGCGGCTTGTCACGGTATGGACGGTAAAGGTAACCAAGCACTTGGTGCACCAAACCTTACTGACAATATCTGGCTATACGGCGGCAGCCACAGAGCGGTAACAGAAACGCTTACTTACGGTCGTAACGGTGTAATGCCTTCATTCAAGAAAACCTTGGGTGATGACAAAATTCACGTTGTTGCAGCGTATGTTTACAGCCTTTCAAATGATTAATGATTTAAATCATTAAATATCTTAAAAAGCCTCGTTACTACGGGGCTTTTTTTATGAGAAAATACAGCGATATAGACAGCAATACAGAAAGTGCCGTTGCGAACACATTTTGTGCGCCTTGGACCCGCGTCCCCAACACTATATTTATTGTTATTAACTGATATAGCAATAATAAATATGTTGTTAGCGACGTTGCTAGTGAAGTAAATACGAGAAAGATTTCGATGAATAGACCCTGGTATAAAGAGTTCTGGCCCTGGTTTTTAATTGCCGTACCTATCATTACACTCATCATGGGTGGCGTGTTGTTAAACCTTGCTATTAGCACCGAAGATAGCCTGGTGGTAGACGACTACTACAAGGAAGGAAAAGCAATCAATGCCCGTCTGGACAAAGAGGCCATAGCCCGCCGCAAGAATATCACCACTGATTTAACCATTGAAGATGGAAGCATAGCGCTGCAATTTCATTCGGGGATTCCACAAGAAGGTAACGCGGTTAAATTAAGTTTCTATCACGTAACGCTAGAAGAGCGCGATGTTAGCGTTTTATTGAGTCGCGACGCTAACGGTATTTATCGCGGTTTTATTGAAGAAAACCTTGACGGTAAATGGCGCATATCGCTGACGCCGATTGATGATAGCTGGAAAATTCAAAACACGGTCTATCTGCCCCACACTGGCAAAATGAAATTCAATCCATAATGGCAAGGCACGACTGTTACCATTGCGGCTTGCCTATAGCGAGTCCAGACAATGGGAAATTTACTACTGTCATTTTAGGGCAACAACGAGACATGTGTTGCCCTGGCTGCTTAGCGGTAGCTGAAGCGATCGTTAACAACGGCCTTGAGGACTATTACCAGTTTAGAACCGAACCGGCGCAAAAATCTGACGATGGTATTTTAGAAACATTAGACAAGCTAAAAGTATATGACGACCCTTCCCTTCAAGAAGAGTTCGTGTTTGAAGAAGGTCAGGACAAACAGATTCAATTGACCCTTGAAGGTATTACGTGCGCTGCGTGTGGCTGGCTTATCGAAAAGCAGTTGTCGAAAGTAGAAGGAATAAAGCAAGTCGCGGTGAATGTACAAGAGCGCCGAGCACTGGTTACCTGGTCACCTTTTCAAATCAAACTTAGTCAAATTCTATCTACGCTAAAACGCATTGGTTATGTTGGGTCACCATTTCACCCCGACGAACACGAAGCCAGCTATAAGCGCGAACAAAAAACCTTTCTTAAAAAGCTTGGCCTAGCAGGCATTATGACCATGCAGGTAATGATGCTGATGACTGGGCTTTATTTTGATTGGTTTGGCGCCATTGAGTTAGAGACCCGCCAATATTTTTATTGGGTTGCCCTTACACTTACTACACCTGTAGTACTGTACTCAGGCAGCACTTTTTATGTGGGCGCCGCTAAAGCGCTAAGCGCAAGAACGGTTAATATGGATGTGCCCGTTACGCTCGCCATATTCGGTACTTACATTGCAGGAATTCGCTCTACAGTATTAGAGCAAGGCGAAGTGTATTTTGAATCTATTTGTATGTTCATTTTCCTGCTGTTACTCAGCCGCTTTTTAGAACATCGCAGCCGCCATCGCGCCGCACAGATCTCTGCCAATATGATGCAGTATGTACCCGTTTCAGCCACCAAATTACTGCCGGATGGCAGCCTAACCGAGTGTCTGGCAAAGCAGTTAAAAATTGACGATGTGGTGCTGGTTAAGCCTGGTGAAACGATCCCCATTGATGGAGTGGTGACCGAAGGGAACGCAGCGGTTGACGAATCGATGCTTACCGGTGAGTTTAACCCGGTGCGCAAGTCAAACAATAGCACCGTATATGGTGGTACTGTATGTCAAGACGGCAGCCTGACCATTAAAGTGACACAAACTCTTAAAAATGCGCTGGTAAATCAAATTGTAAGGCTGCAAGCAAGTGCTATGGCGAATAAGCCTAAAGCGGCGCAAATAGCTGATAACTTTTCTCGATATTTTGTGACAGCTGTCTTACTGATTTCTGCCTTAACTTATGGCTTTTGGGCATATCAGGGGAGCGACGACGCGTTTTGGATCACCATATCAGTATTGGTAGCAACCTGCCCTTGCGCATTAGGGTTGGCTACACCATCAGCGTTAACCTGCGCTATGGCGAAGTTAAACAAGCAAGGTATTTTGCTTAAACGCGCCGATGCGCTCGAACAAATCACTGATATCGACACCATCGCACTGGATAAAACTGGTACGCTTACACAAGGCAAATTTACCCTTTCAAATGCCTGGTATGCTGACGGTGTAGACAGTGACAGTGCACTTTCAATTGCCCGTGCTCTAGAGTCGCGCTCTGAACACCCAATTGCAAAAGCCTTTAGCCACAATAATGCCTCCAGCAGACAAACTGTCCACAATGTGGTTAATTTTACCGTGACGCCAGGAGGCGGCATTAGCGGTGAAATTAACGACACCTTGTTTTCAATGGGCTCTGCCCAATTTTGTGTCCACGAATCACAACAAAAGCTTCTTAAGGATTATCCGTCAGCTAATGTCTTTCTCACCGTGAAGGGCCGTATTATGGCGGCGTTTGAGGTAAGCGACACGTTGCGAGAGGATACCCAAGAAACCTTGAATATTCTGGCAAAAAGTCACACCCTTGCAGTATTAAGTGGCGATACACAACAAAACGTGGACGCTCTTACCGCTTCCTTGCCAATATCAACAGCTAAAGGTGGGCTCACACCAGAGCAGAAGTACGATGCTGTACAGGCTATGCAGCAATCGGGGGCAAAAGTAATGATGATGGGTGATGGCATTAATGATGCGCCTGTGCTCGCCAGTGCAGATGTGGCTATCGCAGTAGGCAATGCTACAGACGTTGCTAAAACTGCTGCTGATGTCATATTACTTGGCGATCAGCTACTTTCTGTACCTGCACTGATTAAAACCGCACACCAAGTGAAGCAAAAAATTAGACAAAATATAGGATGGTCGGTAGGTTACAACGTTTTGATTCTGCCTTTCGCCGTGTCTGGCCTACTTTCACCGTGGATGGCTGTTGTTGGTATGTCGTTAAGCAGTATTATTGTAGTCACAAACTCAACGCGACTTTTGAGCAAATAGCATGAGTATTATTTACGTATTAATTCCAATCGCCATTATCATAGTCGCTGTCGCTATCGTGATATTCTTTTGGGCGGTGAAAACTAATCAGTTTGAAGATTTAGATCGCCAAGGGTATAGCATACTGTTTGACGATGACCTTCCTCCTGAAGAGAAAAAGCTTGCTGAACAACGCAAGCAACTTCAAGAAAGTAAAATAGATAAAAGCCAAGCGCCTCATGGCAGAGATTAATTACTTCTCTGCATTTCTTATAGGCTTAGCTGGCGGTGTTCACTGTGTGGGCATGTGTGGTGGAATAGTTGCAGCGCTTAGAATGGTATCTCCAAAAGGCGCTTCAGCTGTGCCCTATACCCTTGCCTACAATATAGGTCGCATAACTAGCTATACGCTGGCTGGCGCCTTAACCGGGGCTCTTGGTAAAATCGCCGCAGACTACATACCGCTTGCCAACTATGCGCTGTCTTTACTTAGCGGCATTATGTTATTTCTACTGGCCTGTTATTTGGGCAAATGGTGGACAGGATTAACGGTGCTGGAAAATGCAGGTAAAGGCCTATTTTCCAAACTACAACCTTTATCAAAACGTTTTTTGCCGTTTAAAACCCCTTTTAGCGCAATACCTTACGGATTCATTTGGGGCTGGCTGCCTTGTGGCTTAGTGTATTCAACACTAACATGGTCGTTAGCGGCGGGAACTGCAGTTGAAGGCGCAGCTCTTATGTTTTTCTTTGGTTTAGGTACTCTGCCCACCTTACTCGCCGCTAGTGCTGGTAGTCAGTATCTTATTCGAAGTTTTCAGAACACCTATTTTAGACAAGTTATTGCCGTAATAATGGCCATATATGCAGCTTATCTTATTTGTGGGGCAATCATTTAAAAATCGGTGTATTATGGTGGGGTATTCTTTAAAAGAGCATGCATTATGAGCAAAGGAAGCCAATTTTCTATTCACTGTCAAAACTGTAGTTTCAGCCACCTGTGTTTACCAGTGGCGCTGAACAAAACAGAAATTGAATCTCTTGACGATATTATTGAACGTAAAAAGCCGCTTCATAAGGGCGATACGCTAATTCAAACCGGCGATAAATTTCGTTCGCTATTTGCAGTGAGAACAGGTTCATTTAAATCCTTTGTGACTAATACCGAAGGTGAAGAACAGATTACCGGCTTCCACTTTCCTGGTGACATTATCGGCTTTGATGCATTAAGAGAGAACAAACACCAAAGCTACACGTCTGCGTTAGAAACAGCCATGGTGTGTGAGCTTCCCTACGAAACTCTTGATGAAATGTCGGTACAATTTCCAAAGCTTCGCCATCAAATCATGAGCTTTATGAGTGCAGAAATAAAACAAGATCACGATATGATCATGCTTTTAAACAAACGCACCGCCGAAGAGCGCTTGCTGTACTTCATTTCACACCTGTCGCAACGCTTTGAAGAGCGTGGCTTTTCCCATAGAGAATTCCACTTAACCATGACGCGCAACGAAATTGGAAACTATTTAGGATTAACGATTGAAACGATTAGCCGTCTGTTAAGCCGTTTTCAAAAAGACAACATCATAAAGGTAGACGGCAAGCTTATTACTATTTTGGATTTCGATAGGCTAAACACCAAACTAGCGGCGCTTAACGGCCCTAGCGTTGTCTGCGGTTAGTCCTTTTTAAGTGTTAAATAAGGCGCGCACTAAGCGCGCTTTTTTGTAACCTGTGTTAGCCACCTATCTACCCTTTCAGCGCCACGCCGGTTGCTCCATATTCAATTAGGTACGTTCACTCATGGTCGCCTCGTAAAATTCTTGATCTAAAACAACTTACGTTTTTCCCAATGTCGTTTATAGTTAGTATTAGAAAGCTTCGATTTCGACAGCCGCTACTAAGTTTCGTAGTTAGGGGGACGTTATGATTGAGTGTAAACGAATTCTGGCCGTGGTAGATGCCGAGCGCGATAACCAACCTGCACTGAGCCGTGCTTATGAACTCGCTTCAAAAACAGGCGCTTCAGTTACCGCAATGATGGTGGTATACGACTTATCTTATGATATGACGACCATGCTTAGCCCGGATGAGCGCGAGTCAATGCGCGATGCAGTTACAAAGGAGCATGCAAAATGGCTTGCCACCCACTTAAGAGAACAAGGATTCACTGAAACTGATATCGTTGTAGAATGGAATAATCGTGCGTATGAGTCGATTATTTACTACACCCTAAACAATCAGATAGATTTAGTGGTAAAGGCAACCAAAAAGCACGACGATCTTGCTTCTGTTATTTTCACCCCCACCGACTGGCATTTAATGCGTAAATGCCCTCGGCCAGTATTGCTCGTTAAAGAGCACGACTGGCCAGAAGGAGGAGAGATTATTGCTGCAGTAAACGTAGGCAGTGAAGACGATGAGCACGCCGCACTTAACGATAAGCTCACCCTCATTGCTAACGACTACGCCTCTTTATTGAAAGGGAGCGTAAATTTGGTCAACAGTTACCCTTCTACACCACTTAATATCGCCATAGAAGTGCCTGAGTTCGACCCCGATACCTATCACGACGCGGTAAAAAATCATCATTTAAAAGAAATGCGTAGTCACGCGTTAAAGTACGGTATTCCTGAGAACAAATGCGTAGTAAGAGAAGGCCTTCCGGAAAAGGTCATCCCGCTAGTGGCAAAAACACTGGATGCAGAGCTGGTTGTTATTGGTACCGTTGGCCGTGTGGGCATTTCAGCGGCCCTAATTGGTAACACTGCAGAACACGTGATCGACGAACTCAATTGCGATGTGCTTGCTATTAAGCCAGATGGATTTGTGTCGCCGTTGTCGGTGTAATCTTTTCATCAGTACCGCATAGCCCGTGTTTTCCGTTACTTAGCGGCCAACACGGTATGTCACCAACAAATTTAACTTCACAAGCATGGTCTCGAAAAGCCGCTTTAATGTATAATGGTGGCTTTATCACAAACCAAGCTAGTTAATTATGAGTTTAGGCACAAACAGTGCTGACGCGTCGCCATTAAATGCTGCGCAAAGTAAGCAAAAGTACAACTTCAACAAACTTCAGAAACGACTTCGCCGCAATGTGGGTAAAGCCATTGGCGATTTCGGTATGATTGAAAACAACGACAAAGTAATGGTGTGTTTATCTGGCGGTAAAGACAGCTACACCATGCTAGATATTTTATTGTTTTTAAAGAAGATTGCGCCTATTCATTTTGATATCGTTGCGGTTAATCTTGACCAAAAGCAGCCTGGTTTCCCCGAACATATCTTGCCTGAATATCTAGAAAGCATTGGCGTTGACTACAAAATTGTAGAAGAAGACACCTACTCTATTGTTAAAGACAAAATTCCAGAGGGAAAGACAACATGCTCTCTCTGTTCTCGCTTGCGCCGTGGTATTTTGTACCGCACGGCAAAAGAGTTAGGTGCGACTAAAATTGCATTAGGTCATCACCGCGACGACATGCTAGAAACGTTTTTCCTCAATATGTTTCATGGTGGCAAGCTTAAGTCTATGCCGCCAAAGCTAGTCAGCGATAACGGTGAACACATCGTTATTCGTCCATTGGCGTACTGCACAGAAAAAGACATCGAGAAATATTCTCAGGCCGCTGAATTTCCGATTATTCCTTGTAACCTTTGTGGCTCACAAGAAAACCTACAGCGCCAAAACATAAAGGCTATGCTACAAGACTGGAACCGTCGCTTCCCAGGTCGTATAGAGTCGATGTTCCGTGCGCTTCAAAACGTAGCGCCTTCACACTTAATCGACAGCAACCTTTATGATTTTAAAGCTATAGCTACACAAGAAGGCCCGGTAGA
Source organism: Alteromonas sp. BZK5 (assembly GCF_014349115.1). Lineage (NCBI taxonomy): Bacteria > Pseudomonadati > Pseudomonadota > Gammaproteobacteria > Alteromonadales > Alteromonadaceae > Alteromonas > Alteromonas sp. BZK5. The sequence continues at coordinate 74,458 of NZ_JACSOE010000010.1, forward strand.
AGACGGTGATATCGGGTTCGATGAACCTTCTTTCACTACAGAAAATAGTACGGACTTCAGTGATGAAGATAATACTATTGAAGTAATAAACATTATGGAACCTAAGTAAATGAAAATTGGACTTGCGCTAGGTGCCGGTGCCGCAAGGGGCTGGACTCACATTGGCATAATTGAAGCATTAGAAAAACTCGGCGTAAAAATTGACGTTGTAGCGGGATGCTCTATTGGTGCCTATGTTGGTGCTGCCTACGCAAGTGGCAAGCTGGAAGGATTGAAAGAGTGGGCCTGTTCCCTTAGCGACTGGCAGGTACTTGCTCTTATGGGTGTAGGACTTAGACGCGGCGGCATTGCCAGCGGACAGAAGGTTTTCGACAAGCTAGCAAGCGAGTTTTGTGAATCGACTTATGAAGACATGCTTAAGCCGTTTGCGGCTGTGGCTACCGACCTTTATACCGGCCGTGAAGTAGTGTTTAACTCTGGTCCTATCGGAGACACCATTCAAGCATCCTGCGCTATTCCCGCACTTTTTGCGCCCGTAGCACATGGTGATCGTTGGTTGGTAGACGGTGCCGTTGTAAACCCTGTACCGGTGAACTTATGTCGCCAATTAGGGGCCGATTTTGTAATCGCGGTTAACCTTAACGCCGATTTTCGACCACTTCGTCTTGAAAAGTTGAGACAAGATCATGAAGAAAACCAGCGCAAAACCGAGGACTTTTTTACAAAGAGTCAAAACGTACTACGCCAATGGTTTTCTCCTGACAACAAAGAAGAAAAAGCCCTAGAGAAAAAAGATGAAAAAGACAGCGTCTCGGCTGGCAACGTAAAGACTGAAGAAGGCATTGCTTCTGATGTGATTGAAAAAGTGGAAGAAGAGTTGACCGAAGTCCCCGCTAAAGTGAACAAGCGAAACCCGCCGGGAATTATGAGCGTGATGAGCAGTTCACTTGAGATACTTCAAGCTCGCGTCACACGCTCACGTTTGGCTGGCGATCCGCCTGACATTCTTATTGAGCCTCAGCTTACCGATGTGGGTATTATGGAATTCCACAGAGCCGAAGAGCTATGCGCAAAGGGCGAAGAGACCATCGCGCGTTTAGCAGAGCAAATAAGGTATCAGCTTCTTACCTAATCCCAAATATGCATTTAGCTTGAAGCCATAGCGGTAACACGTAGCGGCGCATGAGGCAGTGTTAAGCCTTTTGCGTCGTTGATCCAATCTTGTTCTAGATGCAATACGCCGTTATTGATTTGCACACCTTGTGGTGTAATGAAATCTAAATTCTTGTCATCAAACTGAATCATCAAGCCCTTTACCGAAGGCATCATGAAAGACAAAAAGCTTCCCATTTCATTAAAGAAAGCTTCGTACTGACCATACAAAAAAGTAAGGTCGTCTTTTGTGTAATACTGCTTAAGATATTCTGGTTTGGTTTCAAGTTGTACCGACATATCACACACGTTCGCGCGTTCGTTTAAATCGATGCGAACCAGTGCGTTGGCAAGTTTCAGGGCCTTTTCAGTAGGCACCGTGAATCGCCCTTCACCACTCACTTCTAAGGGCATTGTTTTCTTATCGGTTACGATAGACGCTCCGTTAACTTCACATAAACGCCCTTCGCCAACACGAACAAACCCGAATGCAAACTGAAGTGCTTGGGTATCTTCATTATCCAGCTTTTTGACATGGCTATAGAAACGGCTGTACTCAACATCTATCGTTTCAGCAGCAACGGAAGAACTGCCTACACCAATAAACAGAGATGAAGCAAAAAATAAAGCAGCGCGTATCATTCGGATAAAAACTCCTCGTTAAATAGGATCATAGTTTGAAGCTCTTCAACATAAGCGGCTCCTCGCTCAGAGTAATTCATTAGCCCTTCAGCTAACGCAACACCAGTTATAGGAATTTGGTTTGCACGCAGTCGGCTGCGGATCTCTCTTAAATCCGCATACGCGTCGTGGCGGTTTAAATTTCGCATGTAGGTGTACGTTGCACGCGACAAACTGTCGAATTTGGCAACTTCATGAGATGCCCCATCGTTTCGACGGTTAGGAACAAAGCCACACCCCTTAGAGAAACACCATAAGCCAAAGAAGTTATAGCCCTTTCTTGCGAACCGGCTGGTGCCCCAAGCTGACTCATTCGCGGCTTGCACGAGCACGAGTTCGGCTGGTAGAACATCAATCTTTTGTAGCAAAGCTAGCAATTTTGATTTTAGCGGCTGCGTTGGCTTAACTCGATATTCCTCTTCTAACCATTCAAGCCTTGCCATATCTTCTTCAGAGAGCGTCTCGTTAGCTAACGCCTTTCTATATAAGGTTTGTACGTAATGTCTTAGCGTGAGTAGATACGCATTCTGCTTCTCTATTTCGGGACGTAAATAGTTAAAAAATGCCTCTTTCTTCTCTTTTACATCTGTATAGGCAGAGAAGTTAGGCACCGGCTTTTTAGCTTCAACCGTTTGCGGTATATCTAAAATATCCGGTTCGTCCTCAGTAAAAATTATGGCGTTAATGACGATTACCGCCAATACGCCTAACGTAATGAGGACAATTTTAAAGGTTTCACGCTTATGCATCGAAGCTAGACTCATTCACATCGTTTTCAGATGCTTCCGTGCTTACTCCCTGCTCGCCAATCAGTTCCTGATAGAGCAAGCCCATCATACTAAAATAAAAAGGTAATACCCAAATAAGTGAAAAGCCCAGCGTTAATGGCACCGACACAAACAGTAAAAAGAACACACCAAATATGCTGGCGATTTGAGCCCAGTATGCATTAAATACACGACACGACAGGATGATCGCGCTAATTGGCGTTAACTTTCTGTCAGCAACCAACATAAGTGAAAAGGACGAGGCTAAATAAAAATAAACGCCGGGTATAATAAGCAACATCATACCTAGTTGAACAAGAATACTGTTCACTAGCTGAGTTAGCGCCAGCAAAAATATCAAGGGGAAAAACTGGAATACGGTAAATACTGAAGTTTTAGTGCCGCGGGCAACAAAAACGCCCATCATATACAACCCCGTCAACAGCGGGGCAACGATGCAGATTGCAACAATTTCTATGATAGACTGATGCTCGAATACATAGGTCCCATCATCATTTATTGTGATGTACTGCTGAGCAAATACACCTAACACGACAAACGTCAAAAATAGAACAACACTTCCCTGCAGCAATGATGAAAAGTTTGCCTTTGTTAAACCGGCAGCGCGGCGCAATAGACCTTTGGTATCAAATTGATACTGTTTAGACAACGTATTGTTCAGGCGGTCTTGGTTTACGTCTTTCACACAACTCTCTTATCTTTATGAAAAATCGGCGCGATTATACCAATTCACAAAAACAAATGCCTGTTTGTAAGGTAAACAAACGTTAACCTAGTACTAATTTCGCAGCTAAACCGACGAGTAGCACCCCCATCGCACGGTCTAACCAATACCCTTTTTTACCAATAAGCTCAGCTACTTTACTGGTGCTCAAAAGGTATGAAAGAAAACAGAACCACAGTCCAGTAGCTATAGCTAAATAGATACCGTAGCCAAGTTTCACTGTAAATGGAGTATCAATACTAATAATTGCAGTAAACAATGAGAGGAAAAATAGCGTTGCTTTTGGGTTTAGTCCATTTGTGAGAAAGCCCATCCAAACTGCGCGCTTTGCAGATATGTGGGATGTTTTCTTTTCAGCGTTAACTGCCTGGTCCTGCTTTACAGGCCCGCTTCTAAGCGCACCAAACGCAAGGTACAATAAATAAGCTGCGGCGGCATAGCTAAATGTGGTGAATAACCATGGAGTAGTAGCAATAACCACACTAAGCCCCACTAACGAGTAAGCCACATGCAGTAATATAGCTAAGCCAATCCCTATACTGGTGTACATGGCGATACGTCTGCCATAGGCCACGCTGTTTCGAACAACCACCGCGAAATCTGGCCCTGGGCTAGCAACAGCCACAAGGTGTACCAACGCAATGGTAAGAAACTCATTCATATACTGCATGTTATGCGCCTCCTACAGCGCGTACTTTGACATTAATTGATCAACCCATTGTGGGACGATGTGAGAAGCAGGGCCTGTTAGCGATTCATCGAACAATGCATTAGTTACGCCCGGCGCCAAATTTGCCTCTATGGTGTGTGCGCCACTTTCTTTAGCGATCTGAACAAAACCCGCGGCAGGATAGACATTACCTGATGTGCCAATGGCAATAAACACATCAGCCTTTGAAAGCGCATCGTAAATCTCTTCCATGTACATGGGCATTTCACCAAACCACACGATATCCGGTCGTAAGGTTACTCTGTTGCAACACGGGCATTTAGTGGTGTGATCAAAACTATCACTCCAGTCAAAAGTCTGCTGGCTTATAGCGCAGCGCGCAGATAGCAGCTTGCCATGCATATGGTAAACAGACTGGCTTCCACCGCGCTCATGCAAGTCATCCACATTTTGAGTAACCAACATCAGGTTGCTACCGAACGCTTTCTCAAGTTTGGCCAGCGCCTCATGCGCTGCATTAGGATTCACGTCGTCTTGCTGTAACTGCGCACGTCGAGCGTTGTAAAAGCGATAAACTAAGCTAGGGTTTTGTTCAAAAGCCTCTGGGGTGGCCACCTCTTCTACGCGATGATTTTCCCAAAGGCCGTCATTATCCCGAAATGTCTTTAATCCAGATTCAGCGGAAATACCCGCACCGGTAAGAATAACAATATTGGGTAGAGATTGATCAGATGGCATCAGGTTGTTCTTACTCTGTAGTTATAGCGCTAATTATACGATTAGCATGTTGTATATTTACTTAGTTAAAAGCCGCGACTCTTTACATATCTTTGACCACAGGATATTGAGTATCAGCGCCCCACTCTGACCAAGAGCCATCGTAGACTGAAACCTGAGTAGCGCCGCACAATAATGCCGCCACTCCAATTATACAGGCGGTAACGCCAGAACCACACGTACAAATAATGGGTTTGCGTAAATCGATATTAGCGCGGTCAAATATAGCCTTAAGATGATCAATTGGCAAAAAATGCCCGCTTTTGAGTAAGGTGTCAAAAGGAATATTAAACGCTCCAGGCATATGACCTGAACGTACTCCTTCACGAGGCTCTGACACTTCTCCTTTGAATCGCGGCGCGCTGCGCGCATCAACAAGTTGTGCTTCAGTATTTATTGCCTGAAGAACTGCACCGGAATTTGCGAACCAACCAGGCCTAGGTGTAGCTTGATAGGTTAATTTTCCGTATTGTTGTTGTTCTGAAACCGGCAGCGCTGCTTTTTCCCATGCAGGCTGTCCGCCATTTAATATATAAACATCTTGGTGGCCCAACGCTTTTAACATCCACCACACTCTTGGCGCAGAATATATTCCACGGGTATCGTATACCGTAATAGGTGTATTCGCTGTTATACCCTGATTACCAAGATAAATTGCAAGGTCATTTGCAGAAGGCATACTGTGAGGGAGACCTGTAGTGTGATCGCTACCTTCACTATCTAAGTCAAAGTCGACTGACGCAGGTAAAACCATTGCCGTGCGCGTATCTGGTGTTTTTGAAACGGGGTCGTCCATTAACGCTCGTACAAGCGTTACCGGCTTTTGTTGCATTACATTGGCTAATTCACCAACTGAGAGCAATACCGATGCCATTACATTCTCCTAAAAGGCACCCACATCAGTGAGTGCCCTGTAATACCCCGATAAAACAAATCGGTACGTATTCAAACACATTACATAGTTAGCTAACCAACTAACCTATGTTGCGGATCTACTTAGCTAAGAGCTGCGATAGCCGCGTCGTAGTTCGGCTCTTCTGTTGTTTCTGCAACTTGCTCTGTGTAAACCACTTTGCCTTCGGCATCGATAACCACTACTGAACGAGACAGCAGCCCAGTAAGCGGCGCTGATTCAAAGGTAACACCATAGTCATCACCAAAGCTTGAGCGGAAAGTCGAGCCTGTAAGTACATTTTCAATACCTTCAGCACCACAGAAACGACCCGCTGCAAACGGAAGGTCTGCCGATACACAGATAACTGTAGTGTTATCCAATTTTGCCGCTTCTTCATTGAATTTACGGACAGACATTGCACATGTTCCCGTGTCGATAGAAGGGAAAATGTTTAATACCACATTTTTTCCTGCAAGCTCAGACAGTGTTACTTCACCCAAATCTGCTTTCACTAATATAAAGTCTGGTGCAGATGTGCCTACTTCAGGAAGCTGACCCTTTGTCGTAACTGTATTGCCTTGAAAAGTAACTGATGCCATTCGCTTTCTCCGTGTTTTGTTAATATGAAATAGTGGATGTAAAACAATACTTTCGCAAATAAAAGTGACGCTTTTTAAATGTTACTTTTAACTTGCGACTCTGCAAACGCAAGCTTATGCTGCAAATGCGGCTTACCTTTTAAATATTCCCGTCTAAACACACTGAAATAATGCGCTAAGGTTTGCGCCCCTTGCTTCTGTTCTGCTAGGTCTAAAACGCTAATACCAACTTCAGCAGTACAGTGTTGGAAATCATGGGTAGATTCGCGTAGTAAATAATCTGACGCTACGTTCATACTCATGCCCAACACAGGAAAATCATGCAAGTAAGGGCTCTTCACGAACATTTTTTTTGCTTCACGCCACGTTCCATCCAAGAAAATAAATAGTAACGTTTTGCCAGTATTCAATGGTGGCGTATCAATACAACGCTCAGCTGCAGCATATTCGTGTGGAAATACCACGATAGGAAAATATTTTTCGTTACGAAGTAACGCCAATAGCGCCTCTTCTGGCTCGGTGCGCTTCCATAAAAATGCGTGGTTATCTTTAACCACATCCGCAATTAAACGACCGGTATTAGTAGGCTTATAA
>NZ_JACSOE010000011.1:0-81201 GCF_014349115.1 Alteromonas sp. BZK5
GGCGATTGATCTGATCACCAAACGTCATGAATGTTCCTATCTTTTTTATCTTATTGATATCGCAATATTATTTGTGGGGATACCTCAGACTCTGACCCCCCAATTTTTATTGGGTTAGCCGAACTTTAAAAAATTCGGCGAGTGTTTTACTTATTACCGGGTGCTGAGTGTCTTGGTTAAATAAGCAAATGTTGACCTTGCCTAGCTTGGGCAGGTGCGGGTGGTTTAGCGCTACAAGGTTTGCCGGTAAGCTAGATTTTGCTAGAGCTGTCACACCTAAACCTTGCTGAATGGCGGCAACCAATCCACCTAAATCTGCATTGGTATAGCTAATTTTCCATGCAAAGGTTTGCTGCTTTAACTGTTCAATAACGCGGCTTCGATACATACAACCGTCGGGAGCAAGCACCAAAGGGATATTGTTGCCAACCAACGGATGAGCCGTGTCGCCAACCCAAACTACGTCATCTTCTAACACTACTTCGCCTTCTGTTTGCTCGCCCGGATTCACCAACGCCAAAATCAAATCGAAATGATCGCGCTGCGACGGATGCAGCAAATCACGGCTTAAGGCAGAGGTCACTTCAAGTGATACATCGGGATAGCGCTTTGAAAATTCGCCAATTAGGCCCGGCAATAATGTAGAAGCAAATTCATTGGGAATGCCAAGGCGCAAGCGACCGCTTAGCGGGGCAGGGGTCAAGCTGCGAAAGATGTTATCGTTAAGCTCTAGCAGTTCTTTCGCCTTTGGGTACAGCCAATTGCCGTCGGCGCTAGGTACATGCCGTTGCCCAACTTTAGTAAATAGCTTGCGGTCTAACTGCGACTCTAGCTTTTTAATTTGTAGGCTTATTGCCGGTTGAGAACGGCCCAAAAAATCGCCCGCTTTAGCGTAGCCACCAAGCTCAATAACGCTAACGAAGGTGCGTAAGGTATCAAGGGAAAGCTGCTTCATGTTGATTTGCAATCTTAATGTAGTTTAACCAATACATTATAAATATAAATGTATTGATAAGAAATTCCAATTTGTTGCATAAACGTTAGCTCACTATACTCAATTTCGTTTTCTACCTTTCAAATTAAAAAGAGTAAGTGGAATGTCTAGTACCACCGCCCTACACGCAAAGCACCTAGAAGCCGGTGCGAAAATGGTCGATTTCTTCGGCTGGGATATGCCAATTAACTATGGTTCACAAATTGAAGAGCATCACGCTGTGCGTCAAGACGCCGGTATGTTTGATGTGTCTCACATGACCATTGTTGATGTAAAAGGCGCACAAGCCAAAGCGTATCTTCAGTACCTTTTAGCCAACGACGTGGCAAAACTAAAAGACAAAGGCAAAGCGCTTTACAGCGGCATGCTTAACGAAGAAGGCGGTGTTGTAGACGACCTTATCGTTTATCACTTCGACGAAACTAACTATCGTTTAGTGGTTAACTCAGCAACGCGCGAAAAAGACATGAACTGGTTAATGAGCAAAGCAGAAGGCTTTGACGTAACCATCACCGAGCGCCCTGAATTTGCCATGATTGCCGTACAAGGCCCTAACGCAAAAGAAAAAGCCGCCACCTTGTTCAGCGCAGCGCAAAAAGAAGCGGTAGCGGGCATGAAGCCATTCTTTGGTGTACAAGCCGAAGACTTGTTTATCGCTACCACAGGTTATACCGGTGAAGCAGGCTATGAAATTATGGTGCCAACTGAGCAAGCGGAAAGTTTCTGGCAAGCACTGCTAGACGCGGGCGTTAAGCCGTGCGGCTTAGGTGCTCGCGACACACTTCGCCTAGAAGCAGGCATGAACCTGTACGGCCAAGATATGGACGAAACCGTATCGCCACTAGCCGCCAACATGGGCTGGACAATTACATGGGAACCGGCTGATCGTGACTTCGTAGGGCGCAAAGCACTAGAAGCGCAGCGCGAAGCGGGTACCGACAAGCTAGTAGGCTTGGTGATGACTGAAAAAGGCGTGCTGCGTCACGGTCTTAAAGTGAAAACAGAAAGCGGCGAAGGCGTTATCACTTCAGGTACGTTCTCTCCAACTCTAGGTCACTCAATTGCGATGGCACGAGTACCAAGTGATGTTGGTGAAACAGTAGAAGTGGAAATGCGCAAAAAGTGGGTTACAGTAAAAGTGGTTAAGCCCTCCTTTGTTCGCAATGGAAAAAGTGTTTTATAAGTTAACAGAGAATAACAGGAACGATTATGAGCAACATCCCAACTGATTTACGCTATGCCGCTACGCACGAATGGGTTCGCCCTGAAGGTGACGGTGTTTTCACTGTAGGTATTTCTGAGCACGCACAAGGCTTACTTGGCGACATGGTTTTCGTTGATTTGCCAGATGTTGGCGACGCAGTAAGCACTGGCGACGACGTATGTGTTGCTGAATCGGTAAAAGCAGCGTCTGACGTTTACGCGCCAATTTCAGGTGAAATCGTAGCAATTAACGAAGACCTAGAAGATTCTCCAGAATTAGTTAACTCTGACCCGTACGGCGACGGTTGGCTATTCAAAATTAAAGCTGACGATGCGGCAGAAGTAGAAGGTCTACTAGACGCTGAAGGCTACGAAAACAGCATCGACGAAGAGTAATTCGTTACGCAGTTTTAAAAGAACCATAATTTGAAAAGGGGCATGAAGATAATTCAGCCCCTTTTTAACTTAAAGATTTAACGCGCCCTTGCGGCAACCATTACGAGTGCTTAACAACGTTATGTCGAATACTTCCCCTACATTGGCTCAACTAGAGCAAAAAGATACATTTATCCGCCGCCACATTGGCCCGGGTAAAGGCGAAATTGAAGAAATGCTGTCTGCTATTGGTGCAAGCTCACTAGACGATTTAATTGAGCAAACTGTACCGGCAGGTATTGCGCTACCAGAGCCACTAAAATGTGGTGAAGGGGCGACAGAAGTTGAAGCATTAAGTGAACTTAAAGCCGTTGCGCAAAAGAACAAAATTAACCGTTCTTTCATTGGTATGGGTTACTACGATACCCACGTACCAAACGTTATTCTTCGCAACGTGCTAGAAAATCCAGGTTGGTACACAGCGTACACGCCTTACCAGCCAGAAATTGCCCAGGGTCGTTTGGAAGCTATTCTTAACTTCCAACAAGTAACCATTGACCTAACTGGCCTAGAGCTAGCATCAGCGTCACTGCTTGATGAAGGTACAGCGGCAGCAGAAGCCATGGGCCTTGCTAAGCGTGTGTCTAAGAACAAAAAAGCGAATGCGTTCTTTATTGCGAACGACGTTCACCCGCAAACGGTTGACGTGGTTGAAACTCGCGCTGAAATGTTTGGCTTTGAAATCATCAAAGGTGCGGCAGAAGAAGCAGCAGAACATGACGTATTCGGTGCGCTACTTCAATATCCAACCTCTACCGGTGAAGTAAAAGACATCAGCGACATCATTGCTGCGGTACAAGCGAAAAAAGGCATTGTAGCAGTAGCCGCTGACCTTATGAGCTTAGTAATGCTTAAGTCGCCTGGCGAGCTAGGTGCAGACGTGGCACTTGGTAGTGCACAGCGCTTTGGTGTACCTATGGGTTATGGTGGCCCGCATGCGGCATTCTTTGCTACACGCGATAGCTACAAACGTTCATTACCTGGCCGTATTATCGGTGTAAGTAAAGACACCCGTGGTCGCCCAGCACTTCGCATGGCGCTACAAACCCGTGAACAACACATTCGCCGTGAAAAAGCGAACTCGAACATTTGTACAGCGCAGGTGCTGCTAGCCAACATGGCAAGCTTCTACGCGGTGTACCACGGCCCTCAAGGCCTTAAAACTATTGCTGAGCGCATTCACCGCTTCGCCGACATTCTTGCTACTGGTTTGAACCAGAAAGGTGTAGCCCTTAAGCACTGCACGTACTTCGACACGCTAACCGTAATGGTAGACAACAAAGAAGACGTACTAGCAAAAGCCTACGCAAAAGGCATGAACCTACGTGCTGACCTTGAAGGTGCGGTAGGTGTGTCGCTAGACGAAACTACCACACGTGAAGACATTGTTGCGCTATTCGACGTACTTCTTGGTGAAGAGCACGGCTTAACAGTGGAAGGTCTGGATGCAGAAGTAACCACGCAAGACGTAAAATCTATTCCTGAAGGTTTATTACGTACTAGCGACTTCCTAACACACGAAGTGTTTAACAAGTATCACTCTGAAACAGAGATGCTTCGTTACATCAAGAGCCTTGAAAACAAAGACTTGGCGCTTAACCACTCAATGATTTCATTGGGTTCGTGCACCATGAAGCTAAACGCAACGGCTGAAATGATCCCAGTAACATGGGCTGAATTCGGTCAGCTTCACCCGTTTGCGCCACTAGACCAAGCAGCGGGCTATCAAGAAATGATTGCCGAACTTAGCGAGTGGTTAATTAACGTAACAGGTTACGACGCGCTTTCAATGCAGCCTAACTCAGGTGCTCAAGGTGAATACGCAGGCCTATTGGCTATTCAGCGTTACCACGAAAGCCGTGGCGAAGGTCACAGAAACGTGTGCCTAATTCCAAGCTCTGCCCACGGTACTAACCCTGCGTCTGCGCAAATGGTTAGCCTTAAAGTGGTAGTAGTAGCGTGTGATAGCAAAGGTAACGTAGACCTTAACGACCTTCGCAAGAAAGCGGAAGAAGTGGGCGATAACCTATCGTGCGCCATGATCACATACCCGTCTACCCACGGTGTATATGAAGAAACCGTACGCGAGATTTGTGACATTGTTCACCAATACGGCGGTCAGGTTTACATGGACGGCGCGAACATGAACGCGCAGGTGGGCATTACGTCACCTGGCTTCATTGGTTCAGACGTGTCGCACCTTAACCTACACAAAACTTTCTGTATTCCACATGGTGGTGGTGGCCCAGGTATGGGACCAATTGGTGTTAAGTCGCACCTTGCGCCTTTCCTACCAAACCACACGGTTGTTAACGTAGAAACGGCAGGCAAAGACTGTGGTGCGGTATCGGCAGCACCATGGGGCAGTGCATCAATTCTGCCTATTAGCTACATGTACATCAAAATGATGGGTAGCGCAGGTCTTCGCCGTGCAACCGAAGTCGCTATTCTTAATGCTAACTATGTGGCGAAGAAGCTAGAAGGGCACTTCCCAGTGCTTTACAAAGGCAACAATGGCCGCGTGGCGCACGAGTGTATTATTGACCTTCGCCCGCTTAAAGAAGCAAGCGGTGTAACCGAGCTAGATATCGCGAAGCGCCTAAACGACTACGGTTTCCATGCGCCAACCATGAGCTTCCCAGTAGCGGGTACGCTTATGATTGAGCCAACCGAGTCGGAAGCTAAGTACGAACTAGACCGTTTCATTAACGCGATGGTTAGCATTCGCCAAGAAATTGCGAAAGTAGAAAGCGGTGAGTGGGATGCCACTGACAACCCGCTACACAATGCACCGCACACACTAGCGGATATCTGTGATAGCGACTGGAACCGCAGCTACGACCGCATGCTAGCGGCGTACCCAGCTCCAGAAGTACACAGAAACAAGTTCTGGCCAACGGTTAACCGTATTGATGACGTTTATGGCGACCGGAACCTGATCTGTTCTTGCCCTAGTATTGAGAGCTATGTTGAAGAGTAGGGTGGTTTAGCTGCGTTGCTGTTAGAGCTTGATTGATTTGAAAGGCGAACCGGTTGGTTCGCCTTTTTTGTTTCAAGTTTTAGTGTTTAGAAGTCCGTTTTAGACAAAGAGCGGACGTCCAATGATGTGATATCTGCTTATTGCTTTTGTTATAAGTTGATATCGGAATTTATTGGCAGTCTTTGATTTTAAGAAGATAACCTGGACCAGTCTATTTTGTCCTTATAGCTTTGTGGTTGCTGATCAATCGATTGCATTACTTTTTCAAGTATCGTAGCTGCCGAGGTGCCTTTCTCTCGTTCTTGAGCAATCAAAATTTCATTTCGTTTAAGCAATGATTCGTTCTGGCTAGCAAAGAGAACTTCACTTGCATCAGTTACTGGCTGACCAGTTCTAGTGTATGTTGCTCCGTCACCTGTAGCCGGATTCAAGCTAGAGATATCGATTAAAGGGTTATTAAGTCCGTATGTAAAAGCCGCAAGCATTTCTTCGGCTTTTTGATTGCTTTGATTGGCTACTTGCATCACAAAACTATTCGAAAACTCTCTGCCTTTTTCCTTCGCAGCCAGATCTAGCGCTGGCTTTGAAAGTATGACTGTATCTCCTTGGCTTGTAGGCGCTTCATCAACGACATTTTGGGGCTTTGTTTCAGACTGCTTATATGTTTGTATGGGAGACGTTGCGTAACTGGATGATATGAGCATAATTTTGCCGAACTATTAATTGATGATAATAAAGAGCAATTCTTAGACCAAAACTGAACAGTATTCATTTCAGAAAAGTGCATTTTTCTTCAATAACAGATAGCTTAAAGGTTATGATTATGAGGCTTTCATCCGACTTACCACCATTAAACTACTGATAACTTAATACGGCTTTACCGGAACTGTAATAAGGCTATTTGTGCAAAACTAGCTTTGTTCGCGCGGTTTAACCGAAGAGACGCTTTTAGATTCTTGAAGTTATCCAACTGATTAACGTCGAGGCAATACTTTTCCGTTTGACGGCAGGCATTGTCCTTCTGAGATTCGATAGCTCCCTCGACCCTATTGTTTGATGTTTCGCACCTGAACGACCGCAATACGTACATAGCAGCCGCCTGGCTTCGAATATACTAACGGCGGCAACTGGTACAAAAAAAGAATTAGGGGCATGTATCAGTTCACTCCCGATGATCTATTCTTTTCTAACACCCCGAATATTCCCATCCATAACAAGCGTCTTAACCAGCCCATTTCCATCATCCATCTCAAAACGAACGCTACTTCCATTCTTCGCAAAAAATCGCCCGCCACCCTCATGAAAATACTCTTCATTTTCAACATAAGGTAAGGCGTTAAGCACAAAACCATTGACTGTTTTTTCTAGTACCACATCAACGTTAACTGGGTTAGTTACCACGTAGGTTCCAATGTATTTACTCAGTTCCTTTTGGCTTATGGGTACTAACTTCCTAACCTCAGCTTCCGAGTAACCTACGTTTAACGTTTCTTTTAAGCGTATTTCTAGTTCAGTTATTAACTGCCTGCCGTTATTGCCGTTCGTCATAATGGCGTAGCCGTTGCCGGTATCTAGTTCAAGGTATAGCTGCGACATAAACCCAGCATCTGCGCCACCGTGACCAAAGCCCAGAATTTCTCCATCGTCACTCATGTTGATAAAAAAGCCTATTCCTACGTTAGGCGGCTCAGTGCTTGGCGTATTGTTGGTTAACATTTTTTGCGCGGTGGCTTGCGATATCCAGTCGGTTTTCTGCCCTAAATACGCACTGCGCACGCCGCTTGCCAATTTCAACATGTCTGATGGCGTACTCCACATGCCTGCAGCTGCTAATGTGGCGTAGGTATGGGCGCCACCCTTAATTGGCGCACCGTCTCCGTCATACGGCGTCGCCATATTGTTTGATAGGTTTGTTGCAATGGGTTGCTCGAAGCCAGAACGTGTCATGCCTAAAGGTTTAAACAAAAGCCGTTGTGACAGAGTTGGCAGGGGCTCGTTAGCTACGTCTTGCAAGGTAAGCTGAGCAAGCGTAGTACCGCCACCGGAATAACGCATTTGCGTGCCAGGTTGAATATCAACAACAACGGCATCGGTATTGGCGGGAAATACACCTTCTAGCACCTGCTGCAAAGTAGGTACTGGTTCGCCCGCTGCGTAACCAGGAAAGCCATGTACTGTGGTGCCTGCCGTGTGGCTTAATAATCTGCGTAAAGAAACAGTGTCTTGCCCTGTCCATTCATGTTCAGGCAACTGCCAGCTGGTGAGTAAGGTATTAACATCTGCATCTAAATCTAGTGGGTTATCTTCGCGGTACTTCATCAATACTGCCGCAAATGCGGGTTTAGAAATACTGCCTGCTTGGAACACCGTGTTTTCATCAATAGCCAATTCAGAAGTCAAATCTTTAACGCCGCTTTGCATGGTCCAAGCTATTTGCCCATTTCTCATAAACGCGACAGACACACCAGGTACATCATAATGCGCTTGTCTTTGCTCCAAAGATTGGTAATCAACCTCTTGCCCTTCAATTCGAATGCGTTCAGTAAGGCCTGTTTTTAAAAGGTTGGCTTCTTTTGACTCTGCGGCAGCAGAAGGGGAGGCGGGAAAGGTTTCAGGCTCTGTACAGCCCAATAACGACGCTAAACAAAGCGAAAGTGTAAAAGAGGAGAAGAGCTTGATTGATGTCATTATGTGTATTCCATTACGAGTGAACGTACCAGAGTACGTTCCTACTATTATTCGGTCAAGGCTGACGATTTTCTAGTTCAGGCACTTGATAGCTAGTCGCCTGTACCTTCCGCAATCTTCTTTCGCAAGTATGCCAACCGCGTTTTAAAAGCACCATTTTCAACATTTTCTTCATAGCTCATTGCTAGCGCTTTCTCTCGCATTTCAAGTGCCATGGCTAAATCGCCGTTAGCTTCATAACCGTCTGCCAGGCTGTCGTAGGCATCAGATTTGTTAGGGAAGCGAGCTATATTTTTCTTAAAAATTGCAATGGCAGAGTCAAAGTCTTGTTTGTTTAACGCCGCATAACCCGCGTGGTTTACGGCTTTATATTCTGGCTTTGCTTCAAAAGCGTATTTTGCAGAAAGGTCTTTATAGTATTGCTCTACCGCAGGAATACCTTCTTGTATTATCGCACCTGTTGGGCGTAACGAATTTAGCTGCTTTTGAAGCGCCAAGCTCATACCTGCAAGTGCAGTCGTATTGTGGCTTTCAGATGTATCTAGCTCGGTATCAAAGGTAAACCCTTTTCGTTCGCTGCTATTTAGCAGTTCAACGTAACGTTCGTATGCGCTTAGCATGTTTCCACCTTCGTTACCCATATTTATGTATAGATATTTGTTAAGGTCGCTATCTGACGCAAAGAACGCTTTTGCCTCTGGAAATATCACTTCGTCGTGCCACCACAAACTTGGGCTAAATGCGAAGTAAGCTTGAAACAATTCAGGCCGCTCTCGCAGTGCGTATAAGGTAAAAAGTGCGCTTAATGAATGCCCAGAAACAATCGCGTAGTTATTGGTGCGATAGTTTGCCCCTACGTAAGGCTTTAGTTCTTTTTCTAGAAAGTCTAAAAAGTTGTCGGCACCACCAGATATTCCCCACTGGTTGTAGCTTTCATCATAGGTAGGTGTGAAGTCTCGCGTGCGCTCGGTGTTGGTAATACCGATAACAATCATTTCCTGCGCCATTCCAGACTGATTTAGCAGATCAAGCGTGCCTACGGTATGGGCAAAATTACGCTGTCCATCTAGCAAATATAAAACTGAGTAGGTGGTGTCTTTGTAGCGGGAATAGTTATTAGGTAAGTGAATAAGCAGTTCTCGCGACTCATTCAAAATTTCTGACTTTATTGTTGTAACCACGGCCTCGCCACGCACTTTGGCGTTTACGTGAAAGCTAAGGCTAAAAGCAAATAAGGCGCAGATAAAAACACAGGCAAGCTTTTGATACATTTGAAATTCCCTTTCCCGCTATCAGGCGCGAGTTTCTCTTTATAATTTAATTTACCTAAGCTGTCATAGTCACTCAAACTTGTCAAAAAATAACCAAGTCATTAATTGGACAGCATTAACTTTTCAATAGATTGCTCGATGATAGTTCGCAAGTTTTGTTTGTCCTGAGCGGGCAAATAGCGCGTATGAGCATTAATAAACTCAGGTGTTAAATAGATGCGTTTTATTGCAGCGTTTATACGCTTTATGTGCTCTGCACCCTGAGGAGTATTGGGGCAGATAACGTGGCCTGATACATAGTCAGGGTTATCTGCAATAGAGTAACTGCGTACTTTAATAGGCATGTTTTCTCCAAAACTTCTGTATAAAGTTGCTGGAAAAATGAGTGCAAAATCAGACTTTCCTTTTGAAAACATTTCCATAAAGCGAGAGTAATAAATATTATTTGCTATACGAAGGATTTGCTCTCGATTAACTTGCTTTAGATCGTCGTCTATCCTTTCACCGAATGAGTATTCTTCTGGTAACACAATAAAAGAGTCTGGAAAGGCTTTTATCACGCGAGATATGCTCAGTATTCGGCCTTTTTCATCTAAAAATTCCTTTTCTATTGGTGGCAGTGAAGCCAGTTGGTAAAAACGCTGTGTCTGGAAAAAGCTAAGCGGTAGTGAGTAAAGGTGATTTTTTTCGCGTTCAGGTGCTTTTATTTTATTAAGTACGCAAATGTTTTCGCCATGCTGCATATACGCAAAAGAACGCACAAGTGGAACATGAAGCACGGGATCTGTATACCCTATTTCATCAACTAGCATTTGTACCGTATCGACAGAAGTAGAATAGGGATTGCCTTGCAGATTTACCCTTTCAGTAAGAAATGCATTGTCTGCGTGAAACGCCAAAACATTATTCTGCTCATTGCTGTCACTCGAACTTGCATGAGCAAATTTCACTAATGTTATTAAAATGAATAGTCCAACCCTGAACAACTTTTTACTCCTTGGTAAAACCTCAACGCTCGTCACCTTGTCTCGCGTTAAACGTACTTTTATTTTGTGACTCTATTAGGAAAGGTAACAGCGTTTAATTTACGTAGTTTTTAAGCGCGGCTTCTACGATTTAACCAATTTACCATCTTTTTGATGTGCTTTTATAAATATTAGAAAGGTTTTCACGTGTTGACGCGCGACTAACGAGACATTTAGCCCTGTGTAATTAAATTCTGTAAAGGGAGTAAAAAAGCCGCAATCAGCAACGTGATGCGGCTTTCCGAGCTGGGCTGACTAGGCAGCCTTATAGAGCAATTGCGTAAAAGGGGTTAGCTAGAACGATCCTCACTCATAGCTGCCTGTTCAAATACCTTAACTCTAGACATATGATCACCTCCTCATCTTCGTTGCTAAAACTACTTGGAAAATAACATAGGCGGTATTTTAGTAAAGTGTCGCTGCATTAAAGAAAGTTTAGGAAAAGCGAGCACAACTCAAAAACACGAATAGCGAAACCAAGTCGATAATATAAACCTGTTTAATTAAATCTACGTAACCAATGCTAACTGAAACCCTTTGCGCCGCCCGTTTACGTGCAATTAACGTCTTAACGTGCAACCAGCAGTACGCAAACCCTCGAAAAGGCTAGAACTTAATGCAAACAACAAGCACGCACAAAACCAGCAAGAGTCGGAGAGCCGCACTATTGGTTACGCTTTTTGCCACCTCTTTTTTTACCTTTGCTCAGTCGAAAACATCTGAACAAATTGAAATGAAGGGCAGTAAGGGCACTACTGTAACGGGTAATGTTCAGGCGTCCTTCGATAACCCCTGGGCCATGACATTTTTGCCAGACGGGCACAGCTTGGTAACGGAAAAAGCTGGCACTCTATGGCTGCTTGATGAAAACCAGCAGAAGCGTTTTGCTGTTAGTAATGTGCCAAGTGTTACTGCGCGCGGGCAAGGCGGTTTAGGTGATGTCATTATTCACCCTGACTTTGCGTCGAATAACACCATTTATATTTCGTACATTGAACGAGATGAAAAAGACGATGCGTTTAGCGGTGCGGTGATAGAGCGGGCCACGCTTACCTTATCTGATAGTGGCGCGAAGCTGACTGATAGAGAGCTAATTTGGCGTCAGTCGCCTAAGGTGACGGGGAACGGGCATTACTCTCACCGCATGGCATTTTCACCTGATGGCCATTTATTTATCACCTCGGGCGAGCGCCAAAAATTCACGCCAGCACAAAACATGGCGATGAACTTAGGTAAGGTGCTGCGCTTAAACGACGACGGTAGCGTGCCTGAAGATAATCCGTTTTATGGTCAAGGCAACGTAACAGAACAAATCTGGACGTTAGGGCACCGCAATCCGCTAGGCATCGATTTTGATGAGAAAGGTAATTTATGGGCTCATGAAATGGGGCCGCGCCATGGCGACGAACTTAATATTATTGAACGAGGTCGCAACTATGGTTACCCAGCAGTGTCGCAGGGCGACCATTACTCAGGCGTGAAAATTCCTAACCACGAAGACTACCCCATCTTTAAGTCGCCTGAATTGGCGTGGGTGCCTGCCATAAGTCCTGCCGGTTTTATCATTTACAAAGGCGATAAGTTTAGTGACTGGGAGAGAAATGGTTTTATAGGCGGTTTGTCTTCAAAAGCGCTGGTTCGAGTTGCATTTAATAAAGACGATGAAGGCAACTGGAAGGTGGAAGAAGCAGAGCGCTACGAATGGGGCAAGCGAGTACGCGAGGTTGAGCAAGACAGTAAGGGCAATATCTATGTGCTTGAAGATAAAGAAGGCGGAAGGCTGATAAAGCTCAATTCACTAAACTAGACGCTATGTAAGCAAAATGAGGCTGAAGCGTAAGCTTTGAGGGTACATAAGTACACATCGATAAGTGATGATATGTGCTCTCAAGCTGCGATAACTTTATAAGGTCTTGTTTTTGAGTGACTTTTTAAAGCCTTTTTTCTTTTAAATGACGCTTTTTCTAAGTTGGGCCACATTTTTACAATCTAAAGGAAAAATGTGTTGCAAGAACAAGATGGTTTCGCAAATGGTTTTAGGTGTATCTGCGAGCACCTTTACGCCATGAGCAATCAATGGAGGAGTTTAGTATCAACCCGTTGAGCAATGTGATACGTTGCTCTTTAGACGAAAGTATAAGTTAATCTATTCAAACCTCAGGATCCTCATGTCACAGCCCCCAAAAAACATTAACTTTGAACGTTGCGAAGACGAGCCAATACATATTCCCGAAAGTATACAAAGTTATGGTTTTCTTATTGCTTTTAATTACAAGGACTTGAAGATTTCGATTGTCAGTGACAACTGCGAGTCAGTGTTCACTGAGCCGCTCATTGGTAAACATTTTTTAGAAATACTCTCATCTGACACGAATGAACGGGCATTTCTTGAAGAGACGTTTGATAGGGTTACAAAAACCAAGATTAGGCTGCCCATTAAGCTTCACTTAAAAGCCTCGATGTTAAAGGAAGGAGCGGCGATAGATTATTTGGCGGTGGTGTATGATTCCGGTCACAACTATGTTGTTGAGCTAGAGCCCGCTACTGAATTCAGAGATACTTATAGCGCAGAGCAATTTATCAAACTCTATGCTATGTCTATTGCTCCGCGCTTTAAAGAAATGACGTCACTAAGAGAGATGGCTCAAGAAATGGTCTCGACCATTCGGTATCTCACAAATATGGACAGGGTAGTACTTTACAAATTCAATGATGACTACTCAGGGAAAGTTATCGCAGAAGCTAAAGCCGATGATATGGACTCATATCAAGACTTGTACTTTCCTGCGTCAGATATTCCTGCACAGGCTAGAGCGCTTTACAAAACTAACTGGGTAAGACTAACCCCTGATACTGAGTTACTTCCTGCAAAGCTAGTTCCGTCGACTGAAGCGTCAGGCAGAGAGGCGCTGGATCTCACTCGCTCGCTGCTGCGAACCTTTTCACCTATTCATCTTCAATACATTAGAAACCAAGGTTTGCGGGCTTCATTTTCGATCTCTTTAGTAACGGACGGCGAGCTTTACGGGCTAATTTCTTGCCACCATCGCGAGGCTTGTTATATTCCACAAGATGTACGACTGCAATGTGAGAATTTAAGTCAACTGTTCAGCTGGCATTTGTTGGCGAAAGAAGAAGAGATTGCGAAACGCAAAAAGCATGTTACTGATAAAGCTGTTGATGCGATGTTGGATAGAATCGGTCCAGCAAATCCTATTAGCCGTGTAGTCAAAAGTGGCGAGCGCGCTTTTTTAGACGCGCTTAATAGTTCAGGGTTTGTTTATTATTCTCAGTACGAGACCATTACCCTCGGTTCTACTTTACCGATAGAACTCATCAAGGAGATTTTTTCCAAAGCAAGCAGCCAAGGCGGGTTCCCATATACCAACGACGCGCTTTATGACGATTACCCGGAAGCACGACAGTACGGTATTGCTGGCATAATGATTATTCCACTGTTTGAAAAGAAGCAGTATTTTACCGCCTGGTTCAGGAAGGAAACCCATCGCGTACAAAAGTGGATTGGCGCTGAAGATGAGAAGTCTGAAGATGCACCAAAAGCTCAGCGGCTTAAACCCAGAGCTTCGTTCACTATCCATACCCGCACTATAAAAGGGCGCTCAACAAGTTTTGATAAGGCGGATGTAGATACTGCAAATCGCCTGAACAGGATGTTTCTTGTTTATGCACTTGATGTGCAAGAACGCATGCATATTAGTATTCAAGAGCTTGAAAAGCAAGATAATTACAGAAATGAGTTTCTTGCCACGTTAGCTCACGAATTGCGAAATCCGCTTGGGCCTATTATGTCTGGCGCAAGTATTTTAGAAACGGTTGACGATGATAAAACGCGTAAAAGAGTGACGGCTATTATTAATCGTCAAGCGGAATACATGTCAAAACTTATCAACGATTTGATGGATGTATCGCGAATCACGCGAGGTAAGGTCAAGCTTGAGTTTGAAAAATTGAGTATTCAAGACGTGCTGTCAGATTCCCTTGAAATTGTTGATCAGCAGGTAAAAGCGAAAAAACACAATATAACCGTAAATTATCTCGAAAAGGATGTGACGGTTTATGGCGATAAAGCGCGTTTAAGTCAGATATTCTCAAACATTATTCACAATGCTGCTAAATATACGAGTGATCAGGGAAGGATAACTGTAGATATCAGAGAGGAAGGTGTCATGGTTGTCGTTGCTGTTAAAGATAACGGCATGGGGATACCTGAAGACAGGCTTAAAGACGTGTTTAATATGTTTACCCAAATTGAGGCGCACTCTACACATACTAAAGGCGGTTTAGGAATAGGGCTTACGTTGGTGAGTAAACTTGTAATGCTGCATCACGGTGATGTGTCGGTGATGAGTGAAGGGTTAGGCCGGGGAAGTACCTTTGAAGTTAGACTTCCCATCTCTAAATTGGCTTATGAGCAGTCTGACAATCAGGAAGCCGAGCCAGCTATTCAAAGCCAAACCAAAGTCATGTTCGTTGACGACAATGCTGATCTTATCGATGCATATTGCTTATTAGCAGAGTCTATGGGTGTGACTGCCCTAGGTATTACTTCTCCGAAAGAGGCTGTCGCTGAATTCAAAGCGTTTAAACCTAGCTTTGTATTTCTTGATATCGGCATGCCAGATATTGACGGTTATGAGCTGGTTAAAATGCTGAAAGCCTTACCTGAATCAGAAAATGTTAAGTTTTATTCTCAAAGCGGGTGGGGCTCAGAGAAATATGTGGAGGACTCCCAAGCGGCAGGGTTCGATCAGCATTTCGTTAAGCCCCTGTCAAAAGACACAATTCAGTCGGTACTAAGCTAAAACCTCTTTTAAAAGGTTGAAGCTTACCGACTGAGTGACCCAAATGCAGTGAAACGCGTTATAATGCCGGACAAACGTAATTAGGAATAAATATGAAAGTCTGTGGTGTAGATTTAAAAGGTAATGAAGCAATTGTTAGTTTAGTGTCGCTGGCTGACGGCTTGTTTCATTTGCCAGATTGCCGTACGCGCCGCTTAACGCTTGCCGATACCAGTGCGAAGGGGCTAAAGAGCTTCCAAAGTACCTTTGCTAAACTTGTAGAAGACTACAAAATTGATGCAGTGATAATTCGTCAGCGTCAAAGCAAAGGTAAATTTGCAGGTAGTGCAATTGGCTTCAAGTTAGAAGCTGCCATTGAATTGATTGAAGGGCTTCGAGTTGTAGTATTTAGCCCAACAGATATTAAAGAGTCGCTGCGCAGAAATCCGCTTGCAGTGCCATTTTCTGACACGGGTTTAAAACAGTTTCAAGAAACCGCTTTTACAACGGCGTACGCGTGGCTTATGAAAAATGAGTATGCGTCTCAAGAGTCAGACGAATAATAATCGGGAGCGGTTAGCTCAACTTTCGCATTCATCTCTACCAATGCTGTGTAAAGCGCTTCTAACTGATCGCTAAAACCAGCTACGCTTTCATGTTCATTACGTTTTATCGTTAGCTCAATCGTTGCAGCTAGCTCGGCTAAGGCGTAAGCGCCAATGTACCGAAGGGCAGTTATGTAAATATGCGCTATACGAACGATTGAAGCATAGTCTTTTTCATCAATGGCTTTTCGAAGGTTATCTAGCTCTTTGTTAAGTGCTGCAAAGTCGTTAAGTAACTCTTTATACAAAGTCTCGTCATTTAACATTGCTTGCATGGCTTGAGATTTATCTATAAAGCTCAGCGGTATTGTGTTTGCCGATGGCCCGCCGGTTACTTCAGTGGTCGCCGTCGACTTTCCTTTATTTAGCACTTCAACAAGCACGTCAAAGAAGCGGTTTGGGTCAACCGGTTTGTTGATGTGGCCGTCCATGCCCGCTGCCAGGCTCTTGTCGATGTCTTGCTGCATGGCGTGCGCCGTCATGGCAATAATCGGCAAAGTTAACTTCAGCTCATCTCTGATTTTTTTAGCTGCTGTTAACCCGTCCATAACGGGCATTTGGATATCCATCAATACCACGTCATAGCTGTTATCTTCACGTAAGGCTTTTATGGCTTCAAAGCCGTTGCTAACCACTTCAATATTCGCGTGGGTGTCGTTTAACAGACCAAGGGTTACTTTTTGATTCAGCGTATTGTCTTCTGCGAAAAGGATCTTCGTTCCGCGCAGATTAGGCACAGGCGCAGCATCTGCTGGTAGGGTTCTTGTGTTCACGTTTAAGCAAAGCTCTTGTAGCTTATCTACAAGCTCACTGGTGCTAAAAGGCTTTTTAATGAAGGTTCGAATACCTAGTTGGTTAGCCTGCTCTCGCATATGAGGCGACTCGAATGCATACAGCATTATCACCTTCGGTGGCTTAATTGAAAACTCCTGTTTCATGATGGCTGCAACTTCCAATCCATCAATGTCAGGCATATTCCAATCTAAAATAAGTACGTCGTAAGGCGCACTGTTTCCCACAGCAGCACGCATTTTGGCTACGGCTTCTTTACCGCCGGTCGCAACATCTGCTTTAATGTTAGCCACTGATAGCGACTCGATAATAGCGTCACGCGACACGCCAATGTCATCAGCAATAAGCACCTTAAGTAACGAAAGTTGCTTAGACGGCGATACAATTTGTTGGGAAGCATCCTGTTTAACGGTTACGGTAAAATGAAAACTTGCGCCTTTTCCAAGCTGGCTCTCAACCCAAATCTCTCCGCCCATTAATGTGACTAACTGCTTACATATTGCTAATCCTAGGCCGGTGCCGCCGTATCGACGAGATATAGACTCATCACCTTGGTTAAATGGTTGAAATAGCAAAGCCTTTTGCGTGCTGTTTAGCCCAATCCCTGTGTCTTTAACTTCAAATTCAAGCTGAATGTCTTCTACATTATGCGTGCATCTAACGCTTACCGAAATCAGTCCATCCTCGGTAAACTTAAGAGCGTTGCTAACTAAATTGCTTAGAATTTGCTGTATGCGTAACGGGTCGCCGATGAGGTTTAACGGTACGTCACGTGATATATGCTGAATAAGCTCTATGTGCTTTTCCTCAGCGCGCCCTAAATGCAATCTAATGGTTTGGTTTACTAGCGCGTCTAAATTGAATTGCGTCGATTCAATATCAAGCTTGCCCGCTTCTATTTTCGAGAAGTCGAGTATGTCGTTAATTATACTTAGTAGGGTTTGCGACGCGCCTTCTATCTGAATAAGGTTCGTTTGTTGGTCTTTATCTTCTGCAGCCCGCTGTGAAAGCTTGGTCAGGCCGATAATGGCGTTAAGCGGCGTGCGAATTTCGTGACTCATGCGTGCAAGAAAGTCAGATTTTGCTTTTGTTGCTTTCTGAAGGTCTTGAGTAAGTACATCGAGCGCCTTACGTTGTTGGCGAGTTCTAAGCCATAGGCCAACGACTAAACCTAATGAAAGGATCACAAAACCGATGAAATACAGCTGAAACGTGTTTTGCTTTTTCTGTATAAGGTTACGCTGCTCTTTTAACTGGTTGTCTTTCTCTAGAAGCTTGATGGTTTCTTCTTTTTCGGAAATAGAAAGCCGCACGCGGTTAAGGGCTAACAATCTTGACTGCTGTTCATTAAAACTTTCTTCATAAGTTTTCGTGTATAGCTTTGAATATTCTAACGCGGCTTCAAAATTGTTGGTTGATTCAAGGAGTGAAATGAGCTTTTCCAACATGCTTAGCACCACGGATTTGTCGTTCTTTATGGCGTCTTTTTTTAATCCACCTTCAAGTTCGCTAATAGCCAAGTCTATTTGATTGCGTTTAATGTAGATGTCGACCAAGCGCAGTAGTCTAGACCCTTCGTTGTATTTAAAACCAACTTTGCGATCTGATTCCGCAGCGCGGTTCAACATGGTTAGCGCTTCAGTTAAATTGCCTTGGGCGATATGCAGCTCAGCCATTTTGGTATGAACAATGCCAATAAAGGGGTAGTGCACCTCTTTGAACAATTCTTCTGCCAGCAGAAGGCTTATTTTAGCGTCTTGATAGTCGCCCAGTTCCGTTTGCGCGTAACCTTGGAAAAAGTAAGCAATGGCTTTGTTCTCTTTATCATTTAAACGCTGGGCTGCGGCGAGGAAGTTTTGACCTAGCTGCAACATCATTTCGTAGTTTTGCAGCGACATGTACACATTGCCCATAGCGCTATATACAAGCAAGGCGTTATCGCTATTTACTTCAATGAAAGCAGCAAGGGATTTGTTGAGCGCTTCAAGTGCACGAGCATGCTCACCTGACAAGTCCAAAATAAGCCCTTCTAAGCGAAAAGATTCTGCCAGCGCCATGGTGTTGCCGCCTTTTTTTGCAAGCTTGCGGGCTTCCAACAGAGTTTCGTACCCCGCAACAAGGTCTTGCTCAAGAATGTGCTTATAAGCTCTTAGGTTGAATAAGCGGGCTTGCTGAAAAGCGTTCGGGTGGGCGTCGAAGAAGTAGCCTAGCTCAGTGAATGTGGTTTCTACAGACTCATCATTGTTTTGAATTCGCTGTTTCAGTTCGTCTAGCGTAGTGACTGATGGTGTGGTGTTAAGTGGTTCTTTTAAAAGCGCAAAAATAGGAAGCGCCATCGTAAAACAAACGATAGCGAAGATGCATTTCAAACGGCGCTTCACTTTCTACTTCAGCTAGCTTAAAAAGATAACGACTAGTAGCTAATTACGCGGGTAGCCTTGCTAGTATCATCAAAGCGTTTGGCTACTTCGTCCCAGTCTTGGTCTTTAATTAGCTGAAGATCTTCACCAGATAAACCGTACTTTTCTGCAGTGCCCACAGGGTCCTTTTTATACGCATCCATTAGTTTGCTGTTGCTGTCTAGCTCAACCAAGAAATCTACAATTGTTTTCTTTGCCATGTCGTTTTTTCCTTTTAGTTTACTTTTGGAGATCTAAAGTCAATAACTTGCTGCTCAGTTAAACCTAGCTTTGCCAAACGATCCTGACGGTATGCTGGCATGCCAAGTGAGGGTACAACTAGGGTCGAAATTAATGTTGGCTTGGCGAACTGTAATTCGCGAAGCAACACTTTTTGTATTTTTGGCTCGCAAAGGGGCAGGGTGGCTGCCTCGTAAATAATCAGCTCGTGATCTTCTGGGTAGTGCTCGGCTAGAATGTCAGCCAGCATGGCAAGCCCAGATTCACTGTGATTAGCATCTAACACGCTTAGCGTTGCTTCTCCGGCTAAACCTATTTGCCAGATGATTTGCGTCATGTGAGGGTCAATGCGGTAATCGCGAAACAAAAATTGAGTGGCTTCATAAGACTGACAGCCAAAGCGAGAGGGATCTATTCCCAAATCCGCAATTAAGCAGTCTTCTGCAGACACGCCGGGGAGCATTTGCGCATCTAGACCAAGTTCCCGCACTCTGCGAATAGCCTCATGAGAAGGCGTAACAAATACGCCTGGGTGACCATAAAAAGCCACACATACTTTTTTACCTTCAACAACTGACTGCACGATGCGGTCGGCCATTTGGTCATAGGTGACAGCGCGAGACTTTCCTTCCTGATAAAGGTCGTCTAAAGACACACTGTTCGGGTTAATATTGGTGACCACGTGTTCACCAATTTTGTTCATGATCCCCATGTACACAATGTCAGCATTTTCGATGTGGCTTTTGGTCGCTATCGTCATTTGACCCGCAACACTGATTCCAGTGCCAACTACAACTAGCGATCCCTTAGGAGTATGTTCTTGTCCCTGAATTAGCGTCATATTTTCCTTTACCACTTGCTAATTGTGATTCACTCAACACTATAAATTAGATTTAGGGTATTTGCTACGTTCACTGATTTATAGCATCTACCATTGCTTTCACATCAGCGTATCGGCAGTTTTCACAAGAACCAAAGCCCTTTACTTGTCTCACTTTAAATCGAGTGAACAAAGGCATGGTCATGCCAGTTAGAAAACGACAGCAAATAGATGATGTGATTGGGCCATCAAATTTTCCGCTCAAATGGGCTTTTAGTGCTGCTATGGCCTCTGATATTTGGTCTTGGTTCGGTGTGGGAATTGGGTTTGAATAGCTGAGCTTAGCCACATTTCCCTGACATACACTGCAGTGCCCGCATTCATTGGGCGCTTGGGTATCGTCAAAATACGCCGACAAGTTATAGCTTAAGCAAGTATTGAGTTCGAAGAAGCCTACCAGCGCGGCGATACGTTCTATTTCTTTGCGCTCGTTTTCAGCGAAATAGTGAGCCAGATTATTGGCTAAGTCGGTATCTTGCAGTTTTTCGTAGTCCACGCGGTATACGTCAGTTATTAAGCGTGATGCAAGCTCAATATGATTATGTTCATGTAAATACTCTAGTGCGGCCACCACTCTTGCACGCTCTGCGCCGTAATGCTGATAAATACTGTCAAAATCTACAATGCCCCACACCTTTTTCATGTTTGAATGAGTGAATACGGCGTCTAGAAAGCGAGCCCGCTCTTCTGAGAAAAGGCCGAGTATGGTGGCTTTCTCTGAAATAAAGCGAAATTTATATTCAGCAAAATAGACATACAAAGGGCGAATAACGTTGGCGAGTTCAAGCTGTACCAGCAGGGTTTTAAGCGGAAGCTGTCGTATATTGCTGGCACTCGATAAGCTATTTATTTGCGTTTCCCACTGGTAAATATTGTGTTTGCCGTTAGTAGGTGAATCATTTTGCGCCGCTGAATTTATGTGAGCGGGGACCTGTGCGCTGATATCATCTATTACGCGTTGAATGGCGCTTTTATCTGGTGTATCGCCATAAACGAAGTTCTCTATGGTGACTAGCCCGTCAAGGTTAGCTAAAACCGTGCAGTTTGCGGCTTTACCGTCTCGTCCACCTCGGCCAATTTCTTGACTGTAGTTTTCAATAGACTTTGGTAAGTCGTAATGAACAACAAAGCGAATATCCGACTTATCAATGCCCATGCCAAATGCAATGGTAGCCACAACAATTTGAAGCTTATTGTGCATAAAATCTTGCTGGATACCTTGTCTTACATCACTGTCGAGACCAGCGTGATAAGCCTTTGCAGCAAACCCTTGTTGCTGTAGGAACCGGGCTACTTCTTCTGCACTATTTTGCAGCGTGACATAAACGATACCCGCGCCTTGCTGTTTTTGAATTTCTTCAAGTAAGGCTTGGTTTTTATATGGTTCATGTACTGGGCGAACATGCAAGTTCAAGTTAGGTCGATAAAACCCTGTTTGAATAATATTAGCTGGCGCAATATCAAAGTGCGCTGCCATATCTTCTTTTACTTTTTTAGTGGCAGTAGCTGTGAGCAGAAGTACTAAAGGAATATTAAGCTCTTTCTGATACGCGGGGAGTTTTAGGTAGTCAGGGCGAAAGTTGTGGCCCCACTCAGAGATACAGTGTGCTTCATCGACAACTAGCATACTTACCGGAATAGACTCAATGAACTGCCGAAAACGTTCGTTCTTAAAACGCTCCACCGACACCATCAGAATTTTACACTGGCCTGACCGCACGTCGTTCATCATTTGCTTGTTCTGCTTGGGCGTAAGCGTGGAGTCGATACTGGCTGCTGCAATGCCTTTGCTATGCAAAAATTCCAGTTGATCTTTCATTAGCGCTAGTAATGGAGAAACCACCAGAGTTAAATGTGGTAGCTGCGTAGCGACAAACTGGTAACACAAAGATTTGCCCGAACCAGTGGGAAAAATTGCTAACGTTGAATGCCCACTAAGTAGAGAATCCACCGCCTCTTTTTGCCCCTCGCGAAACGCTGAGAAACCAAAAAGCTGTTGTAAAATATTTGGGGTAGAAGACATTCTTTTTATCCATGTAGTTGATGATTTAAGTCTAACTATTTCTATCTAGTCGTACGTTGAAACAAAATATAGTAGGCAATTTGAAACTTGTTATATGGCGTTGTGGTAATAAACGCAACGATACCTGAGTCCAGTTTCAGCCTCAGTCAGTCTTTGTAGCCCCATGGCGTACTGGGAACAGAGACTGTGTTATCGATATCGAAATCAACCTGTACTTCGCGCGCAGGGCGAATCAATCGATAGCTAAAGCGGTTCGAGTAAATCATTATTTGCCACTCGTTATCGGTGGATGCTGCTATCCCAGATTCTATAAATAATGCTTTTGAGTAGGCGTCTGCGGGGAATGACTGAACTTGGGCGTACCCTTCATCTACCGTGTGCCCGCCGTACATGGTAGATGAATGGAAACTGCCGTCTTTATTTCTGTGGTCGTGTTTTAACAAAAGGCCAGCGCCAGTCTTTGTTAATATCCAGGTGCGGGACGCGTCGTCACCCACATGAAAAGGTATCTGAATTTCTGAGTCTGTGCACTTTCGTACGTGCATAACAAGTTCTGCATCACCGAAGGTATTACCTACATTATCTTTACTCACCTTCCCTTGAAACGCTTTACCGCAGAGCGCTTTTATAGAATTAAAAAACGCGTCGTGGGTAGGAATTGAGACCAAAGGTGCAGCTTTACCAAACCCCACATCGCTTATTCCGATTAGTCCTAGTAAGAGGTAGATACAATGTCTTTTCATTTTTTATTCGCTATTACAGGTCGATACACGCTTTGCAGTGTAACTCATCTAAATTATCGGGTGTATCAACCATCGAAACGCATATGTATTCGAAATATAAATACTGCTGATAGTGGCGGCGTGTTAGCTTGACAATACATACAGCGTTTAATTTTTAGGGCACGAGAGTCAATATGAATAAATCTAAACAACTATTTACGCTAATTACATCAGAAGGTGAGCTTCAGGTATCGCTAAAAGAGGTAGATGTTCCAGAGCCGAAGCCGCACGAAGTGATAGTGCGTATGGAAGCATCTCCTATTAACCCGTCAGACATGTGGCCTATGTTTGGTCCAGCAAGCCTAGATAAAGCGACCTTCGATACAGATAAAAGTGCGTTGGTTGCGCCGGTGCATAAGCCTTTGTTAAATCGTATTAAGTCGCGTTTAGACCAGACGTTGCCTATCGGAAACGAAGGTGCAGGTACGGTTGTTAAAGCGGGTGATAGCCCGGAGGCACAAGCTTTAATGGGCAAAACCGTATCTATTCTTACTGGCGCAGCTTATACAGAGTATGCATGCGTGCCCGTGCAGGCATGTTTACCTCACATAGATAGCACAACGCCACAACAAGCAGCGTCGTCATTCGTTAACCCACTGACCGCGCTAGGTATGGTTGAAACCATGCGTATGGAAGGCCACAAAGCGCTAGTACATACCGCAGCGGCATCGAACCTTGGGCAAATGCTGAACAAGATTTGTTTAGAGCAGGGCGTAGAGCTTGTAAATATTGTTCGCAGCCAAAAACAGGTGGACATGCTTAAAGAGATCGGCGCGAAAGTTGTGCTTGACTCAAGTAGCGAGAATTTCAAAGCTGAACTTTATCAAGCCATAGACAGCACGGGCGCAACCCTAGCGTTTGACGCCATTGGCGGCGGTGAGCTTGTTAGCGATATCCTTACCATGATGGAAGCGTCGGGCAGTAAAGATGCAAAAGGATTTAACACTTACGGCTCTGACAGCAATAAACAAGTGTATATCTACGGCGGCTTAGATTTCTCTCCGACAATTCTAAACCGCGCTTACGGTATGACGTGGAGCATTGGTGGCTGGTTATTAATGCGCTTCTTAGGCAAGCTTGATAAGAAACGCGTAGGCGAGCTATATCAAAAAGTGGCGATGGAAATTAACACTACCTTTGCGTCGTCTTACACCAAAGAACTGAGTCTTGAGGAGGCATTACAGCCTGAGAATGTAGCGCTTTATAACGCTAAAAAGACCGGTGAAAAATATCTGATTGTGCCAAACAAAGGCTAATCAGCGCAGCGTTTAAATACAGCAATTTCAGCTAAACTTTGATTAATAAAAGGGTCTGTTGATCTTTGATGTACAAACTTCGGTTTAAAGTACATCAAAGGGCTACAGCCCTTTTTTTTTATTCGCTATTATTCAGCTGCAAAGAAGCTGAAAATGATGCGAAGTAACCAGTAACCGAGATAAAAGGTATTTGAGACAACATGCCTGAAGGTCCCGAAATTCGTCGTGCTGCAGACAAAGTCGAAGCAGTAATTAAAGATACTTCCTTAGAAAAAGTAGAGTTTGGACTAGCTCAGCTAAAACCCTATGTTAAACAGCTAGAAGGCGAGAAAGTCTTGCGCATGGAAACCCGTGGCAAGGCGCTAATTACCCATTTTAGCAATGGGCTCTCTATGTATTCACACAATCAACTCTATGGCGTGTGGCATACCTGTAAACGCAACGAAATACCGGGTACTACCCGCCAGCTAAGGGTAGGGCTTCATACCGAAACACACAGTGCTATTTTATATAGTGCGTCTGACATTAGCATTTGGCCAACGCAAACTATTCATGAGCACCCTTTTTTACAAAGAGTTGGACCCGATGTACTCAACAATTCGGTGTCAGAAGAAATGGTATTAGAACGACTACGTTCAAAAGCGTTCTACAATCGCGCGCTAAGCGGCTTATATTTGGATCAGCGCTTTATGGCAGGACTAGGGAATTACCTTCGCAGCGAAATTCTATTTGCTGCAGGTGTTCACCCATCACTTAAACCTTCTCAGATAGGTGATGATCAGCTGCGCAGCTTGGCACATCACACCTTAGCAATATGCAAACGCAGCTATGAAACCGGTGGCTATACCGTGTACACAGAACTACGCGAAGTGCTTGAAGCAAAAGGCGTTAACTTTGAAGGTACGCGGTTTATGGTGTTCGACAGGGAAGAGCTGCCTTGTAGAGTCTGCGCCACTCCAATAAAACGCCAGACGTATAACGGGCGACGCCTTTATTGGTGTAGCCAGTGCCAGGCGATGTAATCTACCCCAATTTTTTATGTTCAATAAATAATCTGTTTGACTTATTTCCAATTACGATTAATTGTATCCGTAACTGGTTACGGAGTTTTGTGAAGTGAAGTCATTTAATGAATTGGGGCATATTGCATTAGGTACTGCCTTACGTCAGTTAGCCGCGCAGGTGTCAAAGGATGCGGAAAATACTTATGCGAAATTTGGGTTTGCGATAGAGCCAAAGTGGTTCCCCGTATTTTATGTGCTCGCGTCAAAAGGTGCTGATTCCGTTGTGAATATCGCTAAAGAGATAAATCATTCTCACGTGTCGGTGAGTAAAATCGTAAAAGAAATGAAAGCACGCGACCTAATTGAAAGTTACAAGTCGAGCGACGACTCACGGGTTACGCTGGTGGCTTTAAACAGCAAAGCGAAAGCGATGGTGCCCCAAATGAAAAAGCAGTGCGATGCCATAGACGCAGCCATGCGCGAGCTAAAAGATGAAACGGGTATAGATTTGTGGGAAGCGGTGAGCGTAGTTGAAAGGCATCTTCGATATCGCCCCATAAGTGCGAGAGTGGACGTTGACTCGTCTGATATTAAGGTAGTCGATTATGCGCCAAAGTATCGCGAGGCATTTAAATCGCTCAATGTTGAATGGATAAGTAAATATTGGGAATTGGAAGAGCCCGATTTTAAAGCGCTCGACGACCCTGAAGGCTACATTTTGAATCAGTCGGGTTTGATATTGATCGCGTTAGATAAGGGCGAACCCATAGGCTGCTGTGCACTTATTAAACAAGCTGACGATACGTTTGAGCTTGCTAAAATGGCGGTGTCTCCCAAAGCTCAAGGCAAAGGGGTAGGGCTGCTGTTAGGTAAAAGTATTGTCGAAAGGGCGAAATTGATGGGAGTAAAGCGGCTTTATTTAGAGAGCAATTCGGTACTTAAGCCCGCAATACGTTTGTATGAAAAGATAGGGTTTAAGCATATTAAGGGGGCGCCATCGCCTTACGCGAGATGTGATGTGCAGATGGAGCTTTATTTAAATAAGTAATTGTTACCGTGAAGTGCAGCGATAAGTTGTAACAGCTGTTTTTGCAAAAACGCAATATAGTCCTGACGTTCGTTTGTAGCGAAGTATTTCGGACAGTTTTGATCGAACAGCTTAAGACAGTCTTCTAAATAAGAGTTACTATAGTCACAAAATATCAAATTATTTTCAGTCATAATATTCCAAAAATTAACTAGTTATTATTTATCCCACTTGGGAGTGCAAGTAAAAGCTCGTTCCCAAACGCGGTCACGTTGGAAAGTTAGATTAACTTTATCACTTATATCATTTTACTTGTTTGCTTTATCTTTGCTTCTACCTTGGCTAACCAAATCAGCGGAATAATAATTAAAGAAGATCCTATAGCCAAGCTCAGGTCCGGTATTTCATCGAACCACAGCACCCCTACAACTACAGCACCTAATAAGCCAGTGTATTCGGCACTGGAAATTTTACTGGCTTCGATTGCTCTATATACCAATACACATATACCAGCATAAATTAGGATAAAAGTGTTGGAGCCTGTTGCCGTTAACATTGGAGTCCAGTCCCAAGGTTTGCCTTCCCATAACGCCAACCCAAGTGCGGCTGGGATACCTACTAGGTTGGTGAGCATTAAAGTTTGGAACACATTATGATGCTGAGGTAATTTACGAACCAATAAATTATTTACAGCCATAGTCAATGCGACGACAAGGGCGGCAATCGCTGCCCAATTAATTTGTGTTGGTTTAACCACGATAAGTACGCCGATAAAACCCAAAACAGCAGCAGCAATTGAGTGGCTAGTCAGCTTTTCCTGAAACAATATCATGGCTAACGGCAGCATAAGCAAAGGCGCTGTATAGAAAATAGCATTTACGGTAGCTAACGGCAGAGCGCCCAGAGCGAATACCATAAATATTGCCCCTAATAACCAAATGTGGCCACGTATAAAGTGCCATTTGAGGCCAGCGAAGAGGCTTTGTTTATTACTGAGTAAACAAAATGGAAGTAAAATCAGCACTGCGGTCAATTGACGAAATAATACAAATTGGTATGTGGCAGTATCTGCTGGCAGAGTTTTTATCAAAGCGTCAGAAAAAACCCCAATTATATTTCCGATGATAAGTAATGTCATCGCGAGTCCGACAGTTATTTTGGGCATTTCATTACTCCTGCTACATTCTAGAAAATGTCAATGGAACTGAATTAATAGAGTTACGTTTGTAAAACGGTTATATGATTAGCGTATTCCATACCTTATATGATGTATAATGTTTAAAATGCTTTTAGTATGAGCTAAATTTATAATGAAGTTGCCTCCTTTACGTGCCCTGCAATGCTTTGAAGCTGTTGCGCGACTTAATAGCTTTTCCAAAGCTGCTGAGCACCTCAATGTGACTCAAAGTGCGGTTAGTCACCAAGTTCGATTACTCGAAGACTATTTGGGTGAAACTCTGTTTAACCGACAGGGGCGTTCTTTTTCCTTGACTAAGGTCGGGGAACGTTACTTTGAAGAAGTGACTAACTCATTAGGAAATCTATCAAATGCCAGTCAAATGATACGTCACGGGAAATCAGGCAATCTTCGTTTGGCTTTATATAGCTCTGTGGCGGTGAACTGGTTGATACCGAAGTTAGAAGATTTTAGATATCAGCACCCAGAAATAGAAATAACTTTAAATATGGTCGGGGATCAACCGGATTATAATGACCAATTTGCGGATTGTTTTATTACAACGAATCCACCGGAACGTAACTTTGTCAATCAATTCATGTTTACTGAAAAACTTTATCCAGTGTGTGGAAAAAAGCTTTGGCAGCAGTTAAGAAATAAGCCTCTACCTGATTCATTATGGCAACACCCGTTATTATCAGTACAATACTCAGATACAAATGAAAGTCTTGGTGACGACTGGTTACGTTGGTGTATGAGTGGTAAATTTGAATTACCTAAAGATGTCAAAATTAATCAATTTAGTCATGTCTTACTTGCCGCTGAAGCGGCTCGATATAATTTGGGAATTACCCTCATTAATAATTACATGATGGATGATCAGGATCGCCAGCAAAGTCTTGTGCGCATACCTATGCACGAGCTTATTACCGGAGATAACTTCTATTTTGTCTATAAGGAAACACGAGCTAGGCAACCTGATATTATGAAATTAGGTCGTTGGCTTAAACAGCAGTGTTATGAACTGGAATCAGCTTAGCTATTTAAATCAGAGTTGAAGGTGAATACACTTATTCAGATAAGTTGCCACACAACACCACGGTCACTGTTTTGGTTTAACTGGAGGTTCGATACTGTTGCCAAAACGGATAACTCTCGGCTTTCAATAAAATAATAAAAAGCTGAGACGCATTCAGTCCATTCTTGCCAAAAGACGAGTGTGCGCCTTGTTAACCGCACACTCAAATTTTCACTTAAATATTCACTCAAAAACTCTCAGGCACAGAAAGTATCATTACTTTCTTTGTGAGTAATAATGCTGCTCTCTGCCTTCATCTCTTCAATATGAGCCATGGTTTGCTGTTTTAAATCGTTGAGCAATGCCTGAAAAAATTCAAGCTGCTCATCGTTCATATAGTCGTCTTCACTGGCGGCAAGAAGCGATTCTTTAGTCAACGTTTTACTCATTTCAGCTCCACTAAGACTCGATGAAACCAGCCAAAAACCTGATTATAGTGTGTCTCGCCATACAAACGCAGGAATTGTTTTGTATGCTGATCCTTCATGTTCGAAAGCGCCGCTATCCGTTATTCTAAAAACGCTTTGTCTAACGTTATGCCACAATCGCGGACAATACAGTTTGGCCATTCAACGAAGTTAGACGGTATTACCGGTGAATTCATGAGGCCTCCTGTTAGTCAATTTTGGTTTTAAGCCCTCTGCGAATAAGCAGAGCATCTGTTGTTGGCGCTTTTCCTCGGAATGCTTTATAAGACTCCATCGGGGGACGAGAATTGCCGGTAGATAAGATTTCCTTTCTATATTTCATACCGTTTTCTAACTTTAATCCGCCGAGTTCTTGCATATAAGCAAAGGCATCAGCAGCTAAAATTTCACTCCACATATAGGCATAGTAGCCAGCGGAATAGCCGCCACCCATTGAATGTGCAAAGAATGCTGACTTATAACGAGGTGGTACATAAGACAAGCCAACATTATGTTTATCGAGAGCTTGGGCTTCAAAGGCTTGGACATCTTCAGGCGCCTGCTCGGCAGAGATAGAATGCCACTCCATATCAAGCAGTGCCGCAGACATATATTCCAATGTGTCATAACCCATATTGAATGTACGTGAACGAATCACCTTTTCCAGCAGAGCGTCTGGAATAGGCTCTCCAGTTTCATAGTGCTTGGCATAGTTTGCAATAACTTCAGGGTGGGCTGCCCAGTCTTCTTCGAAGGTAGAAGGGAACTCTACATAGTCTCGCGAGACAGATGTACCGGCCAACGTTGGGTAATTTACGTCTGACAGCATGCCGTGAAGTCCGTGACCCATTTCATGGAACATGGTAGTCACATGATCGTAACTGACTAATGTAGGCTCGCCATCAGGCGCTTTGTTTATGTTCATTACATTAACCACAACAGGCTTTTGCGAGAGCAATTTCGACTGTCCTACGAACGAACTCATCCAAGCTCCACCGCGTTTACCTTTGCGAGAAAAGTAGTCGGCATAAAAAATCGCTAAACTGTCACCATTTATATCAAACAGCTCGTAAGCCTTTACATCAGGGTGGTAAACCGGCAAATCTGGACGGGGCTTGAAGCGCACTCCGTACAATTTATTCATAGTGAAAAATACGCCATCTTCAAGCACGCGATTAAATTCGAAGTATTGTTTCACCTCGTTTTCATCTAGCTCGTATTTAGCTTGTCTTACCTTTTCTGCGTAGAAAGCCCAATCCCAAGGTTTTAGTTCGAAGTTATTACCTTCCGCTTCAATCATTGCTTTAATGTCAGCGGCTTCTTTTTCAACGTTTTTAAGCACAGCGGGCACCATACTGCCTAGCATGTCGTATACAGCGCTTGGCGAACCGGCCATTTGTTTGTCTAGGCTGTAGGCCGCCCAGCTATCAAATCCAAGCAATGCTGCTTTTTGTGCGCGCAGTCCTGCCAATCGGCTAATAATTTTGGTGTTGTCGTATTCCCCAGATTGGTTTCGGTATGCTGATGCTTCCCACACTTGCTGGCGAAGTGCTCTATTTTCTAGTGAAGTAAGGACAGGTTGACGAGTAGTGTTCGTGATACTTAGAAGATACTTGCCTTCTTTATCAGCAGCTTTAGCAGCATCTGATGCGGCCTTTATTTGGCGCTCTGACATCCCTGACAGCTGCTCTACGTCATTCACTACCACCGCAATTTCAGATGACTCTGCCAGTAGGTTTTGAGAAAACTGCGTGGTTAAGGTTGAATGTTCTTCGTTTATTTCACGTATCTTCTGTTTATCTGATTCATTGAGTTTAGCGCCAGCGCGAACAAAATCAGAGTAATACACTTCGAGTAGTCGGGTTGATTCAGTATCTAACTCCAACTCGTCGCGCTGGTTGTATAGTGTTTCAATACGCTTAAAAAGCGCACTATTTAAATTAATGGTATCGCTGTGAGCCGCCAGCTTTGGCGCTAGAATTTTTTGGATTTCTCTGCGTTCAGGCGAGCTATCTGTTCCTACTAAGTTGAAAAATACTCGGCTAGTTCTGGCGAGTAAACTTCCGCTTTTTTCAAGCGCTAGCAACGTATTGTCGAAGGTGGGAGCGTCAGGGTTAGACGCTATTTTTTCTACTTCTTGTAAGTGCTGTTCCATTCCTTTTTCAAATGCAGGAATGAAATGCTCGTCCTTTATCAAATCAAATTGCGGCGCGCCGTAAGTCAGTGAACTTGCCATAAATAAAGGGTTCGTCTGCTCTGCTTTTACTGAGTCAGTCTGCGTTGTAGCAGTCTTATTCATTGTTGACACCTGTTCGGTGCAGCCTGTTGCCAAAAGTATAGAAGATATCGTGGCTGAAATAAGGAGCTTTTTCATAGGGTTCCTAAATTTTTAGGGTAATTAACTGTCTGTGAGTGTAATGTTATGTTGTAACAATTGTCAATTGTGAGAAAGTGCGAAGAAATTAAAGGAAGCGATAGAAGTGCTGCTGGGGTAAGCCTTAACTAGCGGTCTACTAGTCTTCTTTGCATAAAGCTTAGTGTGCTTCTCGTTTTACAAACATGAACACTAACATCACGTTTAAGCCAAATATAGCAATGCACAACGACCCAATAGTGGCATCTCTGAAGCTAAAGAATTGAGCCACGGTGCCTGCGCCAATGGTGCCTAGCATCATACCCACCCGAGTGGCGTTTGAATAAAACGCTGAAGTAAAACCTGTCAAATCAGGCGCTTGTTGTTGCAGCAAGGTCAATCCAATACCGGCATATAAACCGTAGAATAGGGCATTTAATATTTGAAGCGTTAACAGTTCCCAACTCGCTTGAGAGAAATATACGCCAACGTAAAAGCAACAGCCGAAAATAAATGCCACAGCCATGATACCCGCAGGTGGGAACCGTCGGGCTAATTTGGCTGCTAGCAGCATGGTTGGTATTTCAAGGGCGGCCACAACCCCCATCATTAACCCAGGCAAATTTTCAGGTAACCCCAGTTCATTCATTACGTACAAAGGCATGGATGATAAATACATGACATTGCCTGCCATTCCGGCAAGTATGGCTAACCCCACAAGCCAAAACGGCAGTGATAGCGAGCCCTTTAGAGTAGTGTTGAGTGAGTGTTGATTGGCTTTTTGCCCAGGCACAACTTTAACCACAAAAAGCGTCGCAACAACCACGCACGCTATAGCCACAGAAAAGGACGCTGCGAAGCCAAAATTGGCAACCAGCGTAAATGCCAGCGGCGGGCCTACCACCCAAGCGAGAGAGATGGCCGCGCGAACTTTTGAGTTAAATGCGGCTAAGTCGATGTCTTGGTTTTTTGCCCATAATCCTGAAACAGTCAGCATTTGAGACACGGCCCCAGCGCCTACTGACATAAACAATACGCCAGCAAGGAATACGTGCCAAAACTGCTTGCTAAAGATAAAGGCGATCATGGCGATGCCCACGCAAACCATGGTCAGCCCATAAAGGCGATTTGCGTTAAAACCTTTGTCTGCCAAGTGCCCGAGGTACTGACTGATCACCAACCCTGATAGCGTAACGGACACCATATAAATACTTATATAAATGGGCTCAACGTTGATCTCATCAATGAGAAAGTAGCTCATGAGCGGCGTAACAAACGACGATGTTAGGCCAGTTAATAGGCTTAACAGTAAAAAAGGAAGCTGTGGAGAGAATGCGTGACGCGATGTCATGAGGATACGAGCTCCGAGGGACTGTTAGACGTGGTTGACCGAAATTCGTAAAGAAAAGGTCGCAGCCCTTAATAACGAGCGCGCATTATAAGTGCTGCGCATCTCATGTCTATGACAAAGCTTTTATTAGTTATGCCGTTTTAAATACTTGGTTTACCTCATATGCTCAAGCACTGCGCGCTTTTTAAATTTAAAGAAAGCTCGCAATTTCGCTAAGCGACTTTTTTTGCATGGCGTGTGCAGGAATTGTGGCGTTATCCGCCGGATAGCCCGCAATAATAAGCATGTAAGCGCGCTCGTTATCAGGCCGCTGACAGACTTCGGTTAAAAAGTTCATTGGTTTTGGTGTGTGGGTCAAGGTTGCTAAACCTGCGTTGTGAAGCGAAGTAATAAGCATACCCACCGCGATACCCACCGATTCGTGCACATAGTAGTTTTGGCTTTTTTGGCCCGTTTCTGTTTCACCAAATTTTTGACTGAATACGGCAATAAGCCAAGGCGCGGTTTCCAGATAAGGCTTACTTGCATCAGTGCCTAACGGCTTAAGGTCATCTAGCCATTGTTGCCCAGCACGCCCATTATAAAAACCGCGCTCATGCGCTTCAGCCTGTTCGCGTATTTGTTGTTTTACTTCAGGCGACTGTATCGCGGCAAAATGCCAAGGCTGATGATTCGCTCCACTAGGTGCAGTGCCAGCGGTCAAAATACAGTTTTCAATTACCGCTTTATCAACGGGTCTGTCGCTAAAATGGCGAATGCTGTGGCGACGCTGCATGGTTTTTAAAAACTCCTCGCTGCGAGTAAGCATTTGCTCTTCAGGGTATTCAATAAAATTAGTCAGCGGAGAATGGTCATGAGGTTGCATTTATTATCTCTTTTATATTGCTTTTAATTACTCTAACGTTTGTGGCACGTTAATAAAAATAAAAACGCGCTAAATCGACTCTGTTGAACACCGCGAAATAAAAAATAGCGTAAACGAGTATGCACAATAAAAAAGCGACTCACTCAGGCAAAAGTGAATCGCTTTGGTGCAATATGTTGATAGTAAGAAATACTGTTAGTGGCGTTTGAACGGCGGGCGAGTGCCGCGTTTCTGAGTTTCAGTTTGTTCTTCCAATACTTCAAGCTGAGCAACGTCATACACAGGCATCATGGTTGTCACTCTGCGATACGGTGGCTTACCGCGCATGATGACTTCTTTCACTTCTACGTACTCAATCGCTTCTTGCCCTACGGATTCCAATTGCGCTACATCGTTAACCGATAAGCTTACGATCTTGCGTTTAAATGGCGGCTTTCCTGAATAGTCAACTACTTGTACATCAACCGTTTCATCAGTTGATGATGTCATAGCTTGCGCTGCGTTTGCAGAAAAACCAAGTGAAACAGCCGTAATTAATGAACCCAATACATAGCGTAATTTCATGTCGTGTCCTCTCGTTGACATACATACCTTTCTACATTGTATGAGCAAAAAA
Organism: Alteromonas sp. BZK5; assembly: GCF_014349115.1. Taxonomy (NCBI): domain Bacteria; kingdom Pseudomonadati; phylum Pseudomonadota; class Gammaproteobacteria; order Alteromonadales; family Alteromonadaceae; genus Alteromonas; species Alteromonas sp. BZK5. The sequence continues at coordinate 34,254 of NZ_JACSOE010000011.1, forward strand.
GTTCTAAACAATGACGATTGGTGATAGGTAATTACTATCACCTAACTGGATATAGAGAATTTAAGTAATCAAGAGAATGGGGAGCAGCTGAAAGAGAAGCTACTGCGTTGAAAACGGAGTGTTTAACGATGGTGCGGAATGGATGGTTTTGTGCACTATTATGGTGCTGTGGCACCGTCTGATATTGTAGAGTTTCGGTAAAATCAATCATTTACCCTTTGGTCTTTATCTTGCTGTCAATCAACACCTATATAAAGTGTCGACAAAGGGTGTATGTGCGGTGAGTGTAAAATTTAAAATCCCCTTATTTGTTCTGCTAACTTTTTGGTTAGCGTGCACATCTGCCGTGTCAGCGATAGAGCAAAATATTCCTCTTTCACAAAGCAAAGGCGGAACACTGTATCTAGAAGCGACCCTAGAATCGAACATAAAGGCTTCGTTTCTATTAGATACGGGTTCAAGCTTGTTAACCCTCAATCAAACTACGTTCGACGCGCTAACAAGAAATCAAAAGCTTCTTGCCACCAGAACCTCTGCTGCCAGAATGGCAAACGGAAAGATCGTTAAAATATCTCAGTATCAATTAAACTCGGTTCGTATAGGAAATACGTGCGAAGTGGGGCCAGTGGAAGTGGCCGTGCTTCCCAAAGGGAACAATATTTTAGGTATTAATACGTTGCTGCGGGTCGCGCCTTTAACTATTACACCAGACACTGTGATTTTAGCCGGGTGTGAATAGCGTGAATGACTCGCTTTTGTTTAATTAAAGGCAATAAAAAAGCGAACCCGAAGGTTCGCTTTCAAATTTGTTTTTCGCTGGAAGATTAAATTAATCGTCGCACTCGCTAACGTCACCGCCCATTTGCTCTTTCATTTTTACGCAAGCTTCATAAGCTTTTTTCGCTGCGGCGTCTTTAAATTCGCCTGCTTTCTCAGCCGTTGCGTCGTATGCGTCAGAGGCCATTTTCTTGCCATCTTCGTATGCGTCTGAAGCCATCTCTTTGCCGTCATCAAAGGCATCAGAAGCCATTTCTTTACCTTCTTCGTAAGCTTCAGAGCTCGCGTCTTTGGTTTTATCCCATGAATCTGCAGCACTTTCTTTTGCGCTGTCATAGGCGTCTGCTGTTGCTTCGCCCGCTTTTTCCATCTCTTTTTTTACTTCGCTTTTCGTCTCTTCGCTAGACTCAGTACAGCCCATTAAAGACAGTAACAGTGCTAACGCCATTGCTTTAGTTTTCATTGTGAAGCTCCTTTTGCTGGGATAGTGGCTTGTTTCAAAGCCGGTCAACATGGTGTGTTCAAATATCCATTGTAAACGTTCAAAATGCCTGCCGTTTTATTGTCATATTCGGCAAGCTGAATATTCGACGAGACCAGTCTAGCCTACTTACCTGATAAAGTGTAAGTAGACTTTATGAGGAAAAATGAAAGGTTTATAACCAAAAACAAACCTAGCTAAGATTGAACAAAGAAGTTGGATATCCTGTTCTGCAAAGCGTGATGTGGGTTACTCTTCTGGGCCTTGTGTGGTAAATACGAGATGCCTGCGCATATCTTTCAACACAACGCCTTTTTTAAGTAGCGCTGCGCTTAATTTTCGCTGCCACTTCTTTAGCTCAGGTTCAGCGTTTGACACCGCTTCTTCATTTTCGAATTGAAAGCGAAGCAGTAACGAGCCGGGGAATTGGTGATACTGAACGTCAAACCAACACTGTTGCATACCATTTAACTCTTCAAGCGCTTGTGCTTCAAGGCTATCGGCTACACTAAAAACCAGTGCTTGCTGTTTGAGTTGAACGGCAGAGAGTTTTTTCATTACAACTGCTTCTCTATAGACACTTCAACGCTCTCGGTGACATCTGCACCTTCAATGGTTAGCCACATTTGCCCATCTTGAATAGTAACCTGTATTTGCATAGAGCGATGAACAGCATTGGCCAAAGTAGCGGCAAGCGACTCTGGCAAAGTGAAAACTGATAAGTTCTTTTTGGTTTGTAGCTTGTTATGTTCTTTCTTCCACCACGCGTCGAAGCTGTTGTCGGCGTAGGAATAAATCATCATTTGTTGGCTTTGATTGCAGCCCTTTTTGATGCGCTGTTCAGAGGGTTGGCCTAACTCAATCCACAGCTCTATTTCATCGCTAAAACTCTTTTGCCATAAATCTGGAACGTCATCGTCAGACAGTCCTTTGGTAAACTGTAGGCGTTCATGAGCATTAACAATAAACGCAACCACGCGCAGCATCATTCGCTCGTCATTTTCAGAAGGGTGACGGGCAATAGTAAGGTTGTGGTCGTTATAGTAATTGCGATCCATATCCGTTATGGATATGTCAGCTTTAAAAATGGTCGCTTTAAGAGCCATGGTGTTCCTGCTTTGTTCTTAGGAGGCTTGAAGTTAACCCCGTGTGCTATGTAAAAAAGTGGCATAGCAAGTTTTGGCGCTATAGTAGCAGTAAAAAGCAAATTTCGCTGTAGGTGAGTAGCGCCCAATACAAGTATTTGTCGGTTTATTTATTGGTGCGCGAAATTTCTAGTGAAGCTTCTCGGTCATATTGGACATCGCGCAAAGCGCGGATAACCAAAAACTAAACAAACAAAAATGAAAACGGAGAGGGTTAATGAAGAGACTAGTGGCTATGGCGATGTTAATGTTCGCCTGTATAGCAGGCGCATCAAATGCGTATGCTTTGGAGCGCGGCACTATTGCAGAAGATGCAGATTCAGTAACGCCGTTGCTTAATGGTCAAGTGGCGCCTAAAACAACGCTTAAAATGGCAGATGGCTCGCCGGTAAGCTTACAAGCGCTTACCATGCAAAAGCCCAGCATTGTACTTTTTTATCGCGGCGGGTGGTGCCCGTATTGTAATGAGCAGCTCGCCCAGCTTAAAGATATTGAAAAAGACTTGGTGGATATGGGCTATCAGATTTTGGCCATTTCACCTGAATCACCAGAGCGCTTGCAAGAGCAAAAGCTTGAAACAGAATTCTTGGTTACGCTTTTATCCGACGACAAACTAGACACTATTCGTGAGTTCGGCGTTGGATTCTATTTAGATACTGTGACTGAGTTAAAGTACAAAACCTATGGCATTAACTTAACAAAAGATAAAAGCGGTAATAGTGTTTTACCAGCACCCAGCATCTTCATGCTCAATAAAAAAGGGCAGGTTTTGTTTAGCTATGTTAACCCAGACTTCAAAGTTCGCCCGTCGGCAGACTTAGTTTTAGCGGTTGCGAAAACTCTTAAAAAAGAAATGTAATGCGAATAGCCTTACCAAGGCGTTGTTTTTGGTAAGGCATGCCAAAAGAACTTTATGATATCGAGCACTGCATTTCATCGGTCTTTTAATGATTAAGTTAGATTCGCACGTATTTGACTGTCATAACGAGCTGTACTTAACCATTCACCAAGTCACCTTATCTCAAACTGTAAGGAGTAAGCATTTACACTGAGATCAATGAAGTGATGTGCGCGGCTAGACGTTTAGGTTCAATATAAGTGTCGCCTTTACAGTTGTTTACGACGCTTAATAGCTGAGTAAGTAAGTGTTTATTCGCTACGTTCCGCTGACATATGGCGTGAACGGTATTGAGTTCAAGTGTACTTGCTAACGCGTACACACCTTTCAAATTGCGATTCATTAGAAGCGTGTTTAACACGCGGTTAGCGGTGTATCGACGCCACGCCATATGAAAGCTGTCGAAATCGCACGTTAAGTCAACAGTTAACGCCACACGAAGCGCCCAAGACAATGGGCGAAAGTGTAAAAGATGTTCGGTTAGTAAGAATATTTCAAGTGCATGGTTAACAAACAGTGACGGCTTTGCAGTTTCACTTAGCTCAATAATGGGGAATAGCCCTTCAGCAGCGAACATAGATTCTACGAATTCAAAGGTGTAATACCCGTTACCATGAAGAGCAAGAAGGCATGTCTCAATTTCATCGAGAAGCGCTTCATCGAGGGTATTAGCAACGTCTTGAAGCGTTAGGTTATCTAAAAACTTCGCAATGTTCGGGTAGAGGGCATTAATCTCAGCCCATTTACTTTCTTTTGAATGACGTAAGGCCCTCTGATATTTGAGAACGTCGTCATGCCGTGTTAAATCGATTTGGGTGTGCAATTCGTTTCTCGAATAAATCCATCCTGCCCAAGCTATCATTGGCGAGTCCGCTAATCCAAGTGCGTGGAGCTCATTGAGCGAAGAACCTAATGAGCATACCGCTTCCACCAAGCCATGGGCTGCCTTTACATCATTCCCCATAAAATCGGGTTCTTCTTGCATATGTTCGAATGAATACACGCCATTACGCCAGCCTGCTAAATAGCAGCCTTCTATACATTTTCCGCACATGACTGTGCTCCTATTAGTGTTTTTTGGTGATAACGAAGAGGCCTGTTGCTCTTTGGTGGTATTTAGCCTGTGTGACAAGGCGCACGCCAACGAGCAACTGGCTCGTTGCTACTGAAAGTTATGAAAAGTAATCAAGAAAAGCATCGATAGAGTGAAGTTAGATGCCAAGAGCGAACTTAAAACAAATTTTGTTTCAAAAAAAGCACTGTTTTGTCCCGCTATAAAAAAGTTATTTTCTGCAAGAGTGCGAGGTTTGCTGCGCCAAGTGGTATAGTAGGGCTTACGCCTTAACTCATCGTATTTCCATGATAAATAAAAACTTTCCATTACTTGATTTACACCGTCATTTAGATGGCAATGTGCGTCTGCAGACGATTCTGGAGCTTGGTCAGCAATTTAACATTTGTTTGCCTGCTTATTCGTTAGAGGGCTTGCGACCGCATGTTCAAGTAATGGAGATCGCCCCCGATTTGGTGTCATTTTTAGATAAGCTTACTTGGGGCGTTAAGGTGTTAGGCAGTCTCGACGCCTGCAAACGGGTGGCGATAGAGAATGTAGAAGATGCAGCTAAGCAGGGTATTGACTACACAGAGCTGCGTTTTAGTCCTTATTTTATGGCTGAAAGTCACGGACTACCAACACAAGGTGTGGTTGAGGCCGTGATAGACGGTGTAAAAAGCGCAGCTAAAAATCACGATGTTAAAGTTAATCTCATCGGTATTTTGTCGCGTTCTTATGGCGCAAAAGTATGTCAGCATGAGCTAGATTCAATCTTGGCCTGTAAAGCGCATATAACTGCAATTGATTTGGCGGGTGATGAAAAAGGCTTTCCTGGCAACATGTTCATAGAGCACTTTACAAAAGTGCGCCGCGAAGGGCTGCCTATCACAATTCATGCAGGTGAAGCAGTAGGCCCGCAGAGTATTTGGCAAGCCATTAACGACTTAGGTGCTGTGCGAATAGGGCACGGCGTTAATGCTATTAATGATGCTAAGCTAATGGACTATTTGCGCGACAACCGTATTGGTATTGAAAGCTGTTTAACCAGCAACGTATTGACGAACACGGTCACATCATTAACTGAGCACCCGTTAACAACCTTTTTGGAACACGGCATACCCGCCTGTCTGAATACCGACGATCCGGCAGTTCAAGGTGTAGAGCTAGATCACGAATTCTCCGTTGCAGCTAAGCAAGCTGGCCTTATGCCTTCTCATATTAAACAAGCGCAAGAGAATGCGCTGGCAATTGCTTTTTTAAGTGAAAGCGAAAAAGCCGCACTTAAGCGCAAAGTAAATTAATCCGAAAGATAAAAATCGTGCCGTGGTTAAACGGGCAGTAACATTATTTTGATTAATAATGCCACCGGTGGCATTATTGTCGTGATGTGAATATTTTGTTTCTTAAACGTAATCAGTTACGACTTAAATAATGGAGCTTTTATGCTGCGCTTTATACCTGATGTTGACCGTTCTATGAGTAGCTACCCCAGCCGTTTCACACACCGCCGGGCTTTGGGATGGGTGGCGTTTATAGTGACCCTTCTAACTTGTTCCTATGCGTCGGCATCTACTGGCGAAGACTGGAAAATTGCTGAGCAAATTGTAAATCAGATTCAGCTGCCGAATATTCCAAATGAAAAATTTATGGTTGATGTGAGTGATGCTTCACTAAGCGCAGCGCGAGCGCCAATTCAACGTGTAATTGACAAGGCTTCTGCCAGCGGCGGCGGTATTGTTGTTGTGCCCAAAGGAACATGGCAAGTAGACGGTCCTATTCGTCTTAAAAGCAAAGTGAACTTGCACCTAGAGGAGGGCGCTACTCTGCTGTTTTCCGGCGACCCTTCGCACTACTTGCCCGTGGTTAAAACCCGTTGGGAGGGTACTGAGGTATTTACCTATTCACCGCTAATTTATGCGCTAAATGTGGAAGATGTGGCAATTACAGGTAAAGGTACTATCGACGGAAATGCCCAATCGGCGTTCATTGGCTGGTATGAGAAACAAAATACAGATATGCATGCGCTTCGTAAAATGGGGTTTGATGGCGTTCCGGTAGAGAAGCGTCAGTTCGGCGAAGGGCATTACTTACGCCCTCCGCTTATTCAGTTTTTCCACGCCAAGCGTGTGCTGCTTGAAGATTATACGGCCCTGAATTCCCCGTTTTGGGTTAATCATCTGGTTTATACGTCTCATGCTACGGTAAGACGAGTGAAGGTAGAAAGTCACCTGTACAACAACGACGGGTTAGATATTGAGTCGAGCCAGTTTGTGCTTGCTGAAGATAATCACTTTAGAACCGGTGATGACGGTATCGTTATTAAGTCTGGCAGAGATGCAGACGGTCGAAATATAGGTATACCTAGCACAGACATTGTTGCACGAAACAATGATTTAGGTGGGGAAGACGGTATTGGTCTTGGTTCGGAAATGTCAGGCGGCATTAAGCGCGTATTTTTCGAGAACAATGTCTTGCATGAGGGAGACTCAGCATATCGTTTTAAAAGCAACTTAGACAGAGGCGGGCGCGTAGAAATGGTTCGAATTAGAGGCAGTAAAGTGGCTTCGTTTAAGCACTTATTCTGGTTCCAGCTAAACTACCCCAGTAATTTACATGGTAATTTCCCGGCTACCTATACCGACATTATTATTGAAGATTTAACGGTAGAAAATGTAGGAACGGTTTTGGAAATTCACGCTCCAGACGCAGCTCCTGTGAATAACGTTAAGTTTAAAGACATTAAAATCAAGGAAGCAGAAGAAATTCTTATCCTAGAAAATGCCGACGATATTAGCTTTGAAAATGTCACCATAGGTGAGCAAATCTGGAACGGCACGTTTTCTTCGCTGCACATTGAATCTGTTACTCGCTAGAAAATAGGTTAAACGCGATAGGTTGTTCGCATTGGTCGTGTATTTTTGATAATTTACTGACGACTCCCTTAAGAGATATAGATTGTGAACCGAAACTTTGCTGTCAAAATACTGCTAATACTAGCGATTGCCATCACTGTGGACATTGCAGCGGCAGTCATTTCTCTTGGGTTTTAGTAAAGGTCTTTTCTCCAAACATGGCTTTTGTTAACTCGGGAAAAATTCTCAGAGAAGGGGCTTCTCCCTTTCGAATAAGTAGTTTCATTTACCGCCCTCCCATTGCTTAACGTTTGAACTAATTGGCCCTTTGGCGCCGTGGAAAAAATTTAGTTAAAACAAACGTTGAGATCATTATGAAGAACTCTAAAACGGTCGTAGGCACAGTCCTAACGACATTGTTGTGCGTGCCTGTCAGCCGCGCAACCACAGCGATAGAAAACGACAAAAACATTGATGCACCTATTCAATATTTCCTTGAACAAGAAAGTGGCTCGCATCAGCATGAGAAAGCGCACGAGCCTGAGGAAAATCATAAGCCTGAGGTAAGTCATCAATCTGAGGTGAATCAGCAGCCTGAGGAAAATCACCAGCCTGAGGAGGTAGTCCTTACTGAGCAGCAAAGGCAACTCGCAGGCGTTCAAACCTCCGTAATAGAACCTCGTATTTATAACCAACGCGTTTACGCGCCTGGTGAAGTAAAAGTAAATGGATACTCAAGCTCATTGGTGTCTCCTCGGACTGATTCGGTAGTGATTAGTCGACACGCGGCGCTTGGGGATGAAGTGGCAAAAGGGCAGGTGCTTGTCACCTTGTTCAGCGAAACCATTGCCCAGTCTCAAGCCGAATTTCTTATTGCTTCATCCAATTACAGTCGGGCAAAAAAGCTAGACAAAAACACCATAAGCGAAAGCGCGTTAGTTGAAGCTGAGAATCGTTACAAAGCGAGCTACGGAGAGCTAATTGCATTTGGACTTACTCCTAACGCGATTTCAAGCATCACTGCTTTAGACGTTGACGCTTTCGGTCAGTATGAGCTTGTCGCCGTGCGTGATGGCGTGGTGTTGCAAGACAACTTCATGCAAGGGCAAAGGGTGTTAGCTGGCGAAACAGTCATGTTGCTGGCAGACGAGAGCGATATTTGGATAGAGGCCAGCTTGCCAGCCACCAGCGCGTTTCCTGTTCAGGTAGGCGATACGGCGCAAGTCATATTTAACGGTGAACATTTTACCGCGCAGGTTATTCAACAGTCGCACATTATCGATCCACTTACCCGCACTCGCACTGTCCGCTTAGCTATACGCAATACCACCCATAGCCTTCATGCCGGTATGTTCGTCGACGTACTGTTTAGTGTGCCCACTCCATCTCCTGTAATGGCAGTACCTGAAACTGCAATGGTGAGAAGTAACGACGGAGACTGGGTTATCTATGTTGAAATCGAAGCGTCGGGGGCATTTACCCCTGTTGAGGTACAGCGAGGGGAAGCGCTAGGCGAATATCGACGTATAGAGGGCGTAGAAATTGGAACGCGGATTGTTACCCACGGTGCATTCTTTGTCGCCTCTGAACTAGCGAAAAGCGGATTTGATCCGCACAACCATTAGGAGGCCAATTATGTTTAATCGAATAATAGATTGGTCGGTAGACAATAGTATTTTAGTGGTTGGGCTGCTGTTAGGCATAATTGCGGGGGCGGCGATGCTTTTGCCGTCGCTGAATTTGGACGCTTTCCCTGATGTAACCAATGTTCAGGTAAGCGTGAATACCGAAGCTCCGGGGCTTGCCGCAGAAGAGATTGAGCAACTTATTACCTACCCAATTGAAGCTGTAATGTATGCGTTGCCTGATGTTGAAGAAGTGCGCTCCATCTCTAAAACCGGGCTTTCAGCGGTTACCGTTGTGTTTAAAGAGGGAACCGATATTTATTTTGCCCGTCAGCTTGTTTTCGAGCGCCTGCAAACAGCAAAAGCCTTCATTCCTGAAAACGTAGGAACGCCAGAAATGGGGCCAAATACGTCTGGGCTAGGTCAAATTTATCAATACTCCCTCATTGCAGATGACGGGGCGAAGTATGATGCAATGGCGCTGAGAAGCCTTAACGACTGGGTAGTAAAGTTGCTACTTATGCCCGTAGATGGCGTAACGGATGTGTTGTCGTTTGGTGGGGAAGTTCGCCAGTACCAAGTGAACGTAGATCCGTCAAAGTTACTTGCTTATGGGTTATCTCAACAGGACCTTGTTGCAGCGTTGCAACGCAATAACACTAATGTTGGCGGGTGGTATCTTGAACGGGGGCAAGAACAACTTGTTGTGCGTGGAACGGGGTGGTTCGCAAGTGGTGAGCAGGGAATTCACGATATTGAGCAGGTGCCGGTAAAAACGGTAGATGGCGTGGTGGTAACTGTGTCTGATCTTGCTGATGTTAAAACCGGGCCTGAAATACGACAGGGCGCGGTCACACTGTCTCAAAGGGCGTCTGATGGCAAGGTAGAACAGTTTGGTGAAGTGGTAACAGGCATAGTATTAAAACGGATGGGGGCTAACACCAAAGCTACCATTGATGGCATAAATTCAAGAGTTGCGCTTATTAATCAGGCGTTACCTGAAGGGGTACGCTTCACACCTTTTTATGATCAGGCAAACCTGATTGAAAAAGCAATTTCTACCGTAGTGAAGGCATTGACCATCGCCTTCGTTTTTATCACCATCGTTCTCGCCCTTTTCTTAATGAACGTGGGCGCTACGTTTCTTGTGCTCATCACTATTCCAATCGCGATAGCAATGGCGTTGGCCATCATGGCTTTCATGGGGCTGTCTGCAAATTTGATGTCGCTTGGCGGAATAGCGGTGGCTATTGGTATGTTAGTAGACGGTTCCGTTGTGATGGTTGAAAACATCTTTAAGCGATTAAATGCCAACACTTCGAGCTCGCATGAAGATGCCCAATCTTTCAAATCATCTGTAAAACTAGCGGGGAAGGAAGTCGCCAGACCTATCTTTTTCGCTGCATCGATAATTCTAGTGGTCTTTGCTCCTTTGTTTAGTTTTGAGGGAGTAGAAGCCAAGCTTTTTCAGCCTATGGCTATCAGTATTATGCTTGCTGTACTTTGTGCCACTGTCGTTGCGTTGTTCTTCGTTCCAGCCTTAGCCACATTTCTATTCAAGCGAACTAGGAATGTGAAGCCGAGTGCTTTGTTGATACCTGTTGAGCGCGCTTACCAACGGGCACTTTCTTTTACGTTGCTGCATACCAAGTGGCTAGTGTTACTGGTTGGTCTGCTTCTGGTTTCTGCTGTTGCCCTTGTGCCAAAAATTGGCACCGAGTTTGTTCCTGAGCTAGAAGAAGGAACAATAAACTTGCGTGTTACTTTGGCACCGTCTTCAAGCCTAGAGACTTCATTAGCGGTAGCCTCAACGTTAGAAGAAAAGCTGTTGGCGTTTCCCGAAGTAACTTATGCGCTAAGTCGTATAGGCCGCGCTGAAATAGGCGGCGACCCAGAACCGGTCAACAACATCGAAATTTACATCGGGTTGAAACCTGTTTCAAAGTGGGAAAGCGCGAGAAATCGTGATGAGCTACAGCAAAAAATGCAGGCTGAATTGTCGCAGTTCCCCGGCCTTCTACTTAACTTTTCTCAGCCTATTGCCACCCGTGTAGACGAACTGCTTTCCGGTGTGAAGGCACAGCTAGCCGTTAAATTATTTGGGCCAGACTTGGCTGTTCTAAGTGCTAAGGGACGAGAAATAGAGAGCGCTATTCAAAACGTAAAAGGAACCAGAGACGTGGCGATGGAACAAATTGTGGGGGAAGCTCAGCTGGTTATTGCTCCTGACAGACAAGCGTTATCACGCTATGGCTTATCGGTGAGTGACATAATGGAAGTGGTACAAGACGGGGTAGGAGGTGTAGCCGCAGGTCAAATCATTAACGGAAATGAACGCTACGATATTTACGTTAGGTTAAAAGAAAGCGCACGAAAAAGCAGCGACACCATAGCAGATATTCGACTTCAATCGCCCAGTGGTGCCTGGCTTCGTATTGGCGATGTGGCATCGGTATCTTATGAATCCGGGCCTCCGCAAATACGCCGAGATGACGTTCAGCGTCGCGTAGTGGTGCAAGCTAACGTCCAAGGAAGAGATATGGGCAGCGTGGTTCAAGAGATACAAAGCGCCATATCTTCAAGGGTGGATTTGCCCGCGGGGTACACGGTTCAAATAGGCGGGCAGTTTGAGAGCCAACAGCGTGCTCAGAAAAAATTGTCGCTCATCGTGCCGCTTTCTTTGATATTGATTGCGGTGCTGCTTTACCTCGCGTTTAATTCCCTGGGGCAAGCGATGTTAATACTTATTAATGTGCCACTTGCCATCATCGGAGGCGTGTTCTCTTTGTACTTATCCGGCCAATATCTGTCAGTACCAAGTTCAGTCGGTTTCATAACACTATTCGGTGTTGCCGTTTTAAATGGCGTAGTGATGGTGGAAAGTATTAACCAACGGGTGAAAGGGGGAATGACTGTTGATAGCGCTGTTTTCACTGGTGCTACATCCAGGCTAAGGCCGGTTTTGATGACGGCGGTAACGTCTGCATTAGGGTTGGTACCCATGTTGATGTCTAACGGTGTCGGCGCTGAAATTCAGCGGCCGCTCGCAAGTGTTATCGTAGGTGGGCTGGTTACTGCAACGCTTTTAACACTTTTTGTGTTACCTGCCTTGTACAGCGCATTTTCGCCGAAACAAGCGGCTAATTAATTGTGGGCGAACCTATTTAGGTTCGCTGGGTTTCAGTTTCGACCAGCTCAACAACAAGGCGTAAATTACTTTGTGTTGATACCGCATTAAATGGGTAGCAGGTAACTAAATAGAGCTGCTGCCCATTTACATCTACTTTCATTGCCGAGGCAGCATCGACTATCGTCTTCGATACAACCCGATAGGTTACCCACTGTGAGTTCGGCAACTGTAATCGCATAATATCTCTGGCTCTCACCTTCTTTAAGAACGTGAAGTGAGTATCTCTATGCCCGCCAATCACACTACCACCCTGTCCGAGTGGGGGCGAGTCGGTGTGGTGTCCAGGGCCAAATGCAAGGGCGTTTCCCTGTGCGCCTTCTAGTACATACAACTGTGTTTCGCTTTTGGCATGAACCAGCTTGCCCACTGGCCAGGTATCAGACCAACGCCAAGGCTTCTGGTTAGCGCCAGTGGCTAGCGTTTCTTCCCACGAAGATTGAATTAAATATTGCGCCAGTTTAGCTTTCAATAATATCCAGCCAGCTTTGCCAAAACTGGCTGTGGCGATCAAGACTAAGATGATGGTAAAAGAGTATTTAATCATTGTTTGTCCAAGCCATATTAAGTCAAAAAATAAAGAAATGAGTTTAAGGTGCTAACCTCGTCCCCCCCTTGTTTCGCAAAAAGGCGATGCTGTGAAAAAGCGACAATAAAAGTATGGCAATCATGCCTAATACGACATGTTCAGATACACCCGCTGCGGTTTGGGGGTAACTGATTTGTCTGAATTGCGTTCCCTGTGGCATTAGGTTTCTTACGTTTTCGGTGGAAGACGGTATGCGCTGTGTATTTGCTATTTTTTCTTCAATAGCAACGAAGCTGGTGAACTCTGTTATAAGTTTATGGGGCAGAGCTACAGCAAGAATGTCCTGTTTTACTTCATCTACATTTCGCCCTAACGCTTTTTCATCCATTAACGCCGCCACTTTCTTTCTTGCCCAAGCAGTCGCTACGCCAAGGTGTTGAGTAGAACCTGTCGACGTTGGTGCTATAGCTACCGAACGGGTCCACTCGCGAGTAGTGCCCTGCTTGTCTACAAGTGCGCCCTGAAGAGTTATTTTTCCGCTTGTACCGGCGTTATGAGGCAGTTTCACATTCAAAAGCAAAGGAACACCCGCGTATAAATCAGGGAACTTAGAAGGGTAAATCTCTGCTGACTGTGCATAGCCAGCTGGTAGAGTAAGACTCAAATCACTCAACACAGGGCTTTCTAACTTATAAAGCAAGCTATCCATTTGCTGTTTAATATCTGCCGTATTGCTAACAAAAACATAGCTTCCGCGACCAAACTGAGCGGCTCGGGTCATAAAATAACTATTAGGCGCGCTGCCTATGCCTACTGTAAAAAGTCGCGCATCACCCAGTTCGTTCTTTATTTGCGAGAATAATGCAGCTTCATTGCCTACCGCACCATCGGTAATAAAGACAACTTGTTTTATAAAATCTTTAGTTGTCGTGCGCTTAAGTGCGGCATTAAGCGCTGGCGCCATTTCAGTGCCGCCCCCTGCATTGAGGTGCTTTACAAAATCCCTCGCATATTGCTTGTTTCGTGTTGTTCCCTCTACGGAGGTTTCAAACAAACGCGTGGTGTCATTGTTGAATGCAACAACATTAAATCGGTCTTTCTCACTCAAGCGGTCTATCGCTAATTGTAAACTCTCTTTTGCGTCGACAATCGGGCGACCTCCCATAGAGCCTGACGTGTCGATAACGAAGGTGATATCGCGGTCAAAATCCTGTAAATCTTGGCTCTTCACTTGTGGCGGCATTAGCATAACAAGGGCGTAGTCATGCTGACCTTTCGATTCAGTGAAAATAGCTGCTTGTGGTGCACTAGAGGGCGAAGGCTGCCACTCTAGCCAAATGTCTCTGTCCATTTTGATATTGCTTTGATTAAAGGTGACAAGATAATTACCTGTGGATTCTGACCAATTCACACGGTGATTTCTGCTAGTGACGCTATTAAGTGTTAAACCAGTATTTAGTGTTGCGTTGAACGTAAGTTGCGGGCCTTCATTGCCTTCACTCATAAAAGGCGTGATAGCTCTGGCATCGGGTACCTGATCTGTGGGTTCTCCCCAACCTGTACCTGATATTTCAGCCTCTATATTCTCGTTAAACTGATTTAGCGGAATGCCGGGCGAATAGCGAGGAGTGAGCGTAGTAGGCAAGTGAAAAGTAAATCTACCATCGCGGTAGTCTACCTGTTGTACATACTGAAGTGTCACCGTTATTTCCTCACCCGGCGCTATATTCGCGACCTGCTGGGTGAATAAATTTGGGCGTTGTTGCTCTGTTAAGCTGGCTTTCTTTCCCGCTTTTTTGGCCGCTTCAAATGCTTCTTTCGCTTCTGCCTTCGGCTTAATTTGACCCCGGATTATTCTGTCTCCTATACGCATTTCCATACTGTTAATCGCCGCGTTTTCATTAAGCGGAAAGGTGTAAACGGCATGCTTCCATTCATTACTGGTGTTAGTGAATTTTTGAGAGTAGGTAACGTGCGCAATCATGCCATTCACCTGTAAATCCACGTCAGTTGAATGCAAAAGAGCGGGGGAAGACTCACCGTCTACGCTTTGCAGCATCAATTCGCCAGACTCAGCGCGACTTAGCGGGCTAACTACTACACCAAGCAAAAAGCAGAGGAAGGAAGTAAGGAGCAGCAACCTGTGATTACGCGGCTTGGCTGCACGTTGCCGCTCCCTAAACCAAGGTTTGAGAGTATTGGCAGGCGTTAAATAATCCCGTTTGGGTGTTTTGGAAAATAGCATCAGGTAAGCTCGCTTTAGTATCGATACTTACCATTAAACGCCCTGAATAGGGCGAATTGTGAACAGAGATTATGGCAATCTAATGGGCAATAGTGGCGAGTGTGTTACTCGCCTGCCATGGCGCGCCCTTTGGTTTTAACACTGGCTATCAGCATATAAATACTGGTAGCAAGTAAGCACGCAAATAAGTAGCCCATCAACCCTTGAGGGCCTACTAAAAAGTTATCGGCAATGAGTGGGCCTACTACTGAACCCACGCTGTAGCTGAAAAGCATGACCTGTGTGGCGCATACAATGAAGCTAGCATCGAGTTTGTCGCAGGCGAGATTTATTGCCACTGGGTATAGGGCAAATATTGCCATACCTAATAGAAACAGACCCGCTCCCAAAGCGTATATACCACTAACCGCTGCGGTTAATGTTATGGCGGCGACACCCAGTAAACAAAATAGTGCCATGAGTAACGTGCGGCCTAAGTACTTGGATAACGCAGGAATTAAAGGTTGAACTGCCATAGCGCCTAAAATAATTAAGGCCATTAAGCTACCCAAATCGTCATGAGCAATGCCGCGGTTTAATAGTTCAAGGGGCATTAAGCCGTAAATGGCACCTAGGGTTAAGCCTGACACTATGCAACCAATAATTGCGGCATGATTTAGTTTCGATATTTGCTTTAGCGACAGTGGTGTACTCTGGGAAGATTCAGGCTGTTCGCTCTTTGCAAACAAAAGTACGCCAATGGCTAAAATCAACATGGTGAAAATGGCAGCAAAAGGAAGCATGCCGCCCACACCAATAGCGCCAATACCTAACTGACCTAAAGAGCTTCCCCCGTAAAGTGCGCCCATGTATAAGCCTAAACGTTTGGCTCTATCGGCTTCGTCGCCGTGTAAAAGCCACGACTCTACGATAACAAATACACCCGCTACAGCAACGCCAGCCACTAACCGAGCCACAAGCCAAACCGCGGTGTGAGCAAACAAAGGCATTACTACAATAGTTAGTAATAGTACGCCTAAACAGAGCGCAAAACCGTGCTTGTAACCAACGCGGGTTACCAACGGTTCGATACTAAGGGCACCCACTAGCAGTCCTGCGTAAAAGCTGCTAGCCAGCCAACTGGCGATAGCCGTGTCTAGGTTGTAATGGCTGAGCAATAGTGGGATCAGACTCATCAAATAGCCAGATGCAACTGCGTACATACCCAGCGCAATAACGGGAACAGAAACCCGCGCTTTGGCTGGCGGGATAAGGGTGTTGTCCAAGATAATGCCTTACATCAAAAGAAAGAGAAGATAATTTCGCGGCGCGAATATGAGGCAAATTCAGATATAGGTAAAATGAAAAGAAATGCTCGTAAAGATGCTAAAAATTGATGGTGAGGAAGGCGCCGCTAGATAGTGCATGCGCCTCAGATAGTTTAAGCATTAGCGCCTTAAATCATCCGGTGTATGATCTGCCACAAATGCGTTTCTCTCGCCCATGGGTCTGTCTTCACCCACCGTACTGTCCGCGGAGGTTTGTAGCTCTATCGACGAGTTCACCTCTGCACCAATTAGAATGATGTACGCGGTTAAATACAACCACATGAGCAAGATAATAATTCCCCCAACGGAGCCGTAGGTTTTGTTGTAGCTTCCAAATTCATTGAGGTATATCGAAAAGCCATACGAGGCTACTACCCATAATAACGTGGCAAAAACTGACCCCGGCGTCACCCAGCGCCACTGGGCTTCTCTTCGGTGAGGGGCATATCGATATAGGGCTGAAAGCGCAATATTAAATAGGGCCAGCATAACTGGCCAAGTCACCCACATGGCTTGCTCGGTACTAAGGGCATTTGACGTCATCCAGTTTATTGCTTCGGGTAAAATGGTGATGCAGGCGAGGGACACAATTACGGTAAGGATCATAAATATGGTGCACGTAATGCGCGCTAGAATACCTTTGAAAAAGCCTCTTCCTTCCGCCTCGCTATAGGTAATGTTGCATGCTTTTATCAGTGCGTTGGCGCCTTTGCTACTGCTCCACAGTGACAAGAGAAGAGTAAATAAAAAACTCCAGCCTAATGCAGTATTCGACTTCTCGGTTAAATTTTTAAGCTGTTCTTCAATGATGTAGCGACTGTCATTTGGCACCACGTTTACCAGCAATGCCATGTGGCGTTGCAGTTCGTCGGGAGAGACAACAAGCCCATACAAGGCAATGGTTGCCCCTAATAGAGGGAAGATAGCCAACAAGCAGTAAAAAGCAACGCCAGCAGAGATAAGAGGAATGTTGTCTTTTTGCAGGCTAGTGAAAATACGCTTTGAAATACTCCACCAACTTTTCAAAGAAAGCTCGAATGCAGATTTAGCGTGGTTGAAACGTTCCTTGCTCATGTGTCCTCATGTTTTGCCTAATCGATAGAACTATTAAAGCTTGATACATGAAAACTTCGCTGTCGGCTTACATCAACTTAAAAAAAAGGAGCGAGAAAGAAGCTCTGTAAATCGTTCACAAAATCTGAATATGTGCGTGACTATTGGTGTTGGTGAGATTTCTTTTTTTTGTATTTATTTTCATAAAATCAATGGTTTGCTTTGTTCTTTGGGAATGGTTTGCAATTTGCACCTTCAATAGCATCTTAGCTAGATAGTAAGAGCTAGGTTATGCCATGCACAAACTAACGCGTTCACCTGATGTGATTTGCTAATGGTGGTAGGCGGACAGTTATTCCTGTCGTGTGGCGACCCCTGTTTTTACTAGCTTTACATTTCGTCTTTCAGAAGGAGAGAACACTATGAGCAACACCCAAAACCTTAAAGGCAAAAAAATCGCTATTTTGGCAACCAATGGTTTTGAGCAAAGCGAGTTGATTCAACCAAGAGACAAGTTTATTGAGCAAGGTGCTGAAGTTGATGTGCTATCTATTGATGATCAGTCCACGATCAAAGCATGGGACGAAGACAACTGGGGGAAAGAAATTAGCGTTGATAAACAAGTTACGTCCGTTAATCCTCAAGATTATGATGCCCTTGTGTTACCTGGCGGTCAAATCAATCCTGATGTGCTTCGTACCAATGAAGACGCAGTTGCCTTCATCAAAAATGCAAACAGCGCGGCAAGTATTAAAGCAATAGGCGCTATTTGTCATGGACCATGGTTGCTGGTGGAGTCTGGATTAGCGAAAGGTGCAACACTCACTTCGTTTCCTAGTATTCAAACAGATCTGAAAAATGCTGGTGCGACGTGGGTTGATGAGGAAGTGGTGACCCATGCAAAGCTGGTGACCAGTAGAAACCCAGATGATATTCCAGCTTTCGTGAACAAAATTAGTGAAATGATTGCGCAGTAAAAAGGAGGAAGTATGTCCACCGCAGCTACAAATAAAAAGGTCATCGCGATAACGGGGGCTTCCAGCGGCATTGGCAAAGAAACGGCAAAGCAACTGGTTAATAACGGTTTTAACGTTGCCCTTTTAGCAAGAAGCGAGGACAAACTACGATCCATGGTTGAAGAGCTTGGTAATGACAATGCGTTTGCTGTAAAAGCTGACGTTAGCGACTTTAAAGATGTCGATACGGCATTTGAAAAGGTAAGCAAACATTTCGGTCGCATTGACGGCATTTTCGCCAATGCGGGGCGCGGCGCGAAAGCCGCCGGCATTGAAAAGGGAGACGTAGATGACTGGGATGGCATGCTGGGCGCAAACGTAAATGGACTGCTTTATACTGCAAAAGCGGGCTTACCGTACCTGCGCGATACGCAAGGCCATTTCATTATTACTTCTTCGGTCGCCGGTCGAATAGCCCTGAAAGGCTCTGTATATGGGGCAAGTAAGTGGTTTGCTTATGGTTTCGGTCAGAACCTCGCCGAAGAAATGCGCGAGTGGGGCGGCCGCTGTACAACTATCTGTCCTGGAATGGTGAATACGCCATTTTTCGATGAACCAAAGGAAGATAAGCTTCAGCCAGCGGATATCGCAAAATCGGTATTATTTGCCCTAAGCGCAGAAGAGTCAGCCTGCGTTCGCGAGGTCTATGTTATGCCGGCGAAATAATCGAGTCCGGGTCAACTGCGGGCAAGAGACATCACATCCAAGTAAAGGGCAGGGTCAGTCACTGCCTTTTTTGTTCACACCCCGCCTTTACGTTTAACCTGCCTTATTAATTTCATGAAGCTATCCAAATTAGCCAAATAAAGTATTTTCCCCATCCTGTTACCCCTAATCTAGGTGTGTAGAAAAGCGCTAAGTGAGTGAGATAGTCGATTTCTAATTCCTCTTTGAGATGGCTTTCCCAAAGGGCCCGCGGCGCAATAACAATAACAGGAGAGTAAGATGTCTAACGAATTTACGGGTAAGACCGCTATTATTTCTGGCGCCGCTGGCGGCATAGGGTTAGCGCTGGCAGAGGCATTGGCAAGGCAGGGTGTGAATATCGTCATGGGCGATATTGATAATATTGCATTAGCCGAGTCGAGCAATGATTTACGAGAGAAAGGTTTCGATGTATTGACTTGCGCCCTTGATGTTACCGATTACGCTCAGTGGGAAGATATTGTAGCTAACGCCAAAGAGAAATTTGGCAAGGTTCATATGGTCATCAACAATGCTGGCGTTGGCGGTACGCCGGGGAAAGTTGAAGATTCGGAGCATGAGACCTGGCGCTGGGTAATGGACGTCAACGTTATGGGCGTACTTTATGGCGCACAAGCATGCGTGCCAGCTATTAAAGAGCACGGCGAAGGAGGCTGGGTGCTAAACGTGGCGTCGATGGCAGGAATGATGGGCATGCCATATGCGGCGGCCTACTGCGCATCAAAGGCTGCGGTTGTCTCTATGACAGAAAGCTGGGTACCAGAACTGAAACCTTTTGGAATCCATACTTCTGTATTGTGTCCAGCATTTGTGAAGACCCGCATTCACGAGTCGTATAGAAATAGGCAGCAAAAATACGCAGTAGCCGCTGAAAAACGCATTGATAAAGAGAAGTTTAAAGCCGGAGCACAAGCAGCCACTAAAGCGGTAGAGTCGGGAATCGATGCCTCTGTGCTAGCTGAGCGCGTGATAGAGGCGCTTCAGTTAGAGCAAACTTATATTTATACACACCCTAATTATCGAAAGGTTACTACGGCGCGCTTTAGCGCTATTGATAGCGCCTTTGTCGATGCTGAGCAGAGTCAGGCTGTTGGTCACCTTATTGATGATGAAATCGTGACTTTTTAGTTCATTCGCGGCTAAGGTTTGCGCATAAACACACGAAAGTGCCCTTAGTCTTGTCTTCCAAAAGCCGTTATATAACGGCTTTTGATGTTGTGAGACTCTGAAGGTCAATGACGCGGTCACAGACTTTTTCTAGCTGTGTTCTATCGTGGCTGATAAAGAGTACCGTGCAATTTTCTTCTCTGCATCGATCAACAAGTAAGTGAGTAATTGCCTTACTTGTAATGGGGTCGAGCCTAGATGTTGGCTCGTCAGCTATAAGTAGCTTGGGCTTTAGTAGCAGCGCGCGCAGCAATGCAATGCGTTGAAGCTCACCTCCACTTACCTCAGAGGCGCTGCGCTCAAACAATCGCTGGTTAAGGCCTAGTTGAGATGAAAGTAAATCGGCACGCTTTTTAGACACCTTGTGAAGCTTTATTACGTCATCAATCAATGATTTAAGCGTAGTGTGATCGGCAAATGAACTGGGGGGATCTTGATATAGCTTTAGGGTTTGATAACGGTGTAAAAGCGTATGAAACGCAATATTGCCTTGATAGGGTAGGAGCCCAAGTAGAGCATCACCTAGAGACGTTTTTCCACTGCCGCTATCACCACAAAGCCCGACAATTTCGCCTTCCCCTAAAGAAAAACTAAGGCCAGTAAATAGTGTACGGTTACCTCTCATAATTGTGAGGTCATTCACCGATACCAGCGGTGCAATCCTATGCGTTTTTTTTGTTGTAGCCGTCCAGTGTTGCGGAGCCGACGCAATAAGGGTTTTGGTATAGTTTGAAGACGGGGAGGACAGTATCTTGCGGGTATCACCTGTTTCAACCAGTTTCCCGTTTTTAAGCACCATACATTTACCACCCAGTGCCTCTGCCACTGAAACATCGTGTGTAATAGTAAGTAGCGTACCGTCGTTAGCTTTTTGCTTTAGTTGCTCAACAATATGATGTTTGCGTCCGGCATCTAGCCCTTTTGTGGGTTCGTCGGCTAGAAATAAAGGTGCATTAGTCGCTGATGCACAGGCAAAAGCGACACGCTGTGCCATTCCACCGGAAAGTTGAGAAGGGACCTTATCACTGTCGTCTTTAAGAGCCAGGTTGTCTAGCTGTGTCTTCGCACTCTTTTGTGCTTCGCGAGCACCGTTACCCAATGTAAACCGAAAAACTTCGGCGACTTGCTGGCGAATTTTCATCATTGGGCTTAGAGAATGCCATGGCTCTTGCGGCAGCATAACAATGTCTCGCCCCCACAATTGTTCACATTCACGTCGGTTCGCACGAAGCATATCTACACCGTTTACCAGAACATTTCCCGTAACCCTCAGTGCAGGTGGTAAGTCGCCCATAATTGCTTGCGCTAGCAGACTTTTACCTGCCCCGGTTTCACCCAATATAGTCAGTGTCTCGCCTTGTTCAAGGTTAAGGGATATATCCTCTACAATAATGGTGTCTTGCGCGTAAATTGATAAGTGTTCAATAGCAATATATTGGCTCACAGTTTGCGCTCCAATGCATCACTCTTTGATAGTCTACTGCTGCTGTCAAAAATGAACTTATTTAAACGAGGTGTTTTGTCACTCTTCGCAGAAAGTAAGTGAAAGCCCAGTACGAGAACGAATAGGGTGGAAATAGGTTGTGCGAGCAGCCAAGGTGCTTCGTGATAGTATGGAAAAAGCTCAACTATCATCAGCCCGAGCTCAGGGCTGGGTGGTTTTAAACCAACATAAACGAAGCCCACCGATGCCATGGCGATAATTGAGGAGGAGGCACCAAAAGCAGCAAGTGATAACACGTCTTGTCGAATGGCGGGCCATATATGCTTACTAAATAAATAGCGTTTTGGAAAACCCATTAGCGCAGAGTTTTCCAGTGCAGGGCCTGTCACTACTGGTAGAGTGATAGCACGTACCAGCCTGAAGTACTCGACGGCCAGTACTAAGGAAATGGCTAAATACAGCATAATGAAAGAGCCTGGTACTAGCGCCGCGAAAAGAAGAATAAGTACCAGTCCGGGGAGCGCCAATATTGTATTGGCAATGAAATTCAACGTCGTATCTACCCAACCTCTACACCACGCTGCAATTACGCCCGTTAGCACGCCAATGATTGATGAACTTAGTACACACAGTGCAGCGAGAGAAAGTGATATGCGCAGACCCTCTGAGATTCTGGCTAACATGTCGCGTCCGAACTGATCTGTACCTAACCAATGTTGCGCACTTGGGGCTTCGAGCACTTGCTTTAAATTTTGTTGATTACCGTTTGTTCCCAATAGAACAGGCTCGCCCAACGCAAGTAATAAGAGCAGCATCAAAAGTGAAAAGCCAATCACTTTTTCAACAGGTAAGGCGGGTGTCTTCATTGGCTATACCCTCGATTCTCTCTCACCCTTGGGTCGAGTGCATACTGACTTAAATCGACTAGTGTGTTGACCAATACGAATAAAATGCCCATCAGCAAAGCTGTGCCTTGCAACATAGTGATGTCGCGGGCAAAGACAGCATGGGAAAGTCCGTGTCCTATGCCGGGCCAAGCAAAAAGGCTTTCAATCATAATTACGCCTTCAATTAACCCGATAAGCTGTATGCCCATGAAGGCTAGAGCAGGTATTACAATGTTAGGTAGCGCATGGCACCTAAACGCCTCTAGAGCGCTTAACCCTTTTATCTTGGCGAAATGGAAGTAACCCGATTGAACCGCATTAACAGTACTATTGCGAATTACGCGGTTTGATATAGCCGCCAGGCTTAACCCTAAGGTCATTACAGGTAATATGGTATAGACAAAGCCTGAAGAGCCCGCAACCGGTAGCCATTTGAGCTCTAGTGCAAAAATAAAGATGAGAATTAGCCCCAAGCAAAAGACCGGTTGAGAGCGCACGAACGTGGAAAATACTAATGCTGTTTTATCAAAAAGAGAAGCATGGCTCTTAGGAGTATTTTCACTTTTTCGAGCGCTTCTGATGCCGCTATAAATTCCCAGAGGAAACGCAATTAATGCGGATACCAGAATAGCGAGTCCAGCGAGAACAAGGGTGTAAGAAAGCTGATTTTGTAGCTCAACAACAATGGGGGCACCCGTGACCAAGCTTGTTCCTAAATCCAGAGAGGCTAAATCAGTCATCCAGCTTACGTACTGTTCGAAAGCGCTTCTGTGCAGACCAAGTTCTTCTGCTACGGCGTTAGCGGCACTTGTACTTACCGCATCGTCACCGTAGCGGCCAGCCGCTATTTTGTAAGCCATATCTCCAGGTAGTGAACGGGTTATAATAAATGTGAATGTGCCTACACTCCACGCCATCAGTACAGCTTGAAGCAGCCGTTGAAGTAGAATTTTTCTCATTATTATGGGGCTATTCTCATTTGAGATACGCGAAAAGAACGCTCGTAAGGGTCGAAGCTGAAGTTTCTTAGTCGGCTAGAAGTCGCCGTTTGCTGTACATAGTACATAACGGGGATAAGAGGAACGTCTTGCTGAACTTCTTGCATAATTGATGATATCAACGATTTGTAAGCGTGTTCATCCGTGGTGTGACTCAAGGTCTTTAAATCGCTAAACACTTTTTCATTTTGCCAGTTCATTGGCCCCCAATCGCCGCCTTCTTTTGAAGAAAAGTCAGCCAGCATTATACCAAGAGGGTCTGGGATGTTAGCAAAGTTACGCGCCATAAGTGCAGTTTGTAATGTACCATCAGCATGCCCTGAAGGAATGGCACTTACATTTTCCATATGGACAGAGAGCTTCACTCCAATGCTAGCCCACTGATCTTGAATTGCTGTGGCAATGGTAATGAGTTCTGGCCGATTGGCATAGGTAATCATATCAAGCGTTAAAGGCGAGCCATCTTTGTAGCGCACGCCATCCTCACCTACTAACCATCCCGCGTCGGTTAGCAGCTGTGCCGCTTTTTTCCTATTTAATAATAAGTCACCATTTTCAACGCTATTTTTAATTGTTGGATTATTGTCAGCGTCACCCATTGAAATAGTATTGGTAGCATTATCTGTGGCAGTAGAACGAATATGCCAGTCTCGAATATTTGGGCCAAATAGCTGATCAGCAGAGATATTCGATATACGCATTACGCCAGATGCAATGCCTTTTCTGTCAATCGCTAAACTCAATGCTCGCCTTACTTTTACATCTGAGAGGATAGGATGGCCGCTATTTAACTTAACTAGAGTGGTGCGAGGGATCCTGTCGCTAAACACGTTTACGTCAGAGTCAGTGCGCAACATGCTAACCGCGGCAGGGTCGAGGTTGTACACAATATCTGCTTGCCCCGTTCGTACCATAAGCGCCCGCGTTTCAGAGCGGTGACCCGTTACGTACTCAACGTTTTCAATAACAGCGGGCTCGCCCCAATAATTGTCAAAGCGCGTGGTTGTAATATTGTGGGGAGGTTCAAAGTGCGTAATCTGATAGGGGCCTGTACCTATTAAGGTTTTAATTCGATTGAACTTGCCGAAGGTAGCAGGTGCCACGATCGCAGTTGCATAATTACTTAACAGGGAAGGGAAAGGACGGTAACTTTGGTTCAAGGTGAACTTGATAGAATATTCTGATACCACCTCCATGTTGGCGATCATATCTTTTGAAAATGGCGTTGGTTTACCAAACGCGACCGAAAGACTTTTGTAGACGGCGTCGGCGGTCATTAACGTGCCGTCATGAAAATACACATCAGGACGTAAATTAAATGTCCAAACAGTAAAGTCCTCATCATTTGACCATGAGCTAGCAAGTCCTGGGATAAGCTGACCTTGGTTATCCACGTCTATGAGAGTTTCCAGAATTTGCATTCGTGTAAACATGTAGCCGGTACTTGCCGGATCGTTATTGACTGGTTCAAAAGGACCACTGATCAGAATTTTGTTTGTAGGTTGCGAAGGTGTGCAGGCACTAAGTAGAACGCTGGCAACGACGAGTAAAATTGTTAGATGTCTAATCCGCATATTATTTTTATGTATTCCCTTCGAGCCTTTAAGCTTTTTCGTGTCTATTTGAATCCTGTGAGTCAGTATCAGTATTTAATATTCTTAGGCTGACCACCCTGAATAGTAAAACAAACTTCCAGATTGGATAATATACGATTTGTTGAATAAATGTACAGATTGAGTCGGTAGGGCTAAACTACTTTTTGAAAAAATGCACTGGCTAATGATCATCAAGATATTAAGTAATGTTAAGTCGGTGCACAATATTTTCAACTTTTGTAATGAGCAATTAGTCGTATGTTACATTGTAACTTTAAGCATTTATTAGTAATGCTATAGAGTGATAGTACTACAAATTAAAAAAGGGTTTTGAGCCCTATCAAACACACTGGATAACAATAATGAAAAAGCTTCTTAATGTGAAGCGGCCTTGTCAGGCCGCTTTTTTTGCTTAGTTCTTACCTGCGATTATTTTATCCATGGTAATGGGGAAATCTCGTACTCTCACTTTGCATGCATCATAAATTGCGTTAGCGATGGCGGCGCCTGCTCCAGTAATGCCTAGTTCACCAATACCTTTTGCACCCACTGGCGATGCGGCATAATCTGCCTCTTGTAAGAAATCCAGACTAACTTCGGCAATGTCCCGATTGACTGCCACATGATATTCACCAAAATCTGGATTTACAAAGCTTGCCGTGTCTCTATGGTGATGGAGCCCTTCAGTAAGTGCGTAGCCAGCGCCCCATACCATTCCCCCTTTTATTTGAGATGCAGCTGTTTTCATATTCAAGATTTGCCCCGCGCTGAACATACCGTATTGGCGAAGTAGCCTAACTTCACCCGTGTATTCATCTACCTCTACTTCCGCGAAATGAGCGCCACATGAATACTGCTCATCATCGCTGGTGTCATCTTCGGATACGCTACCGGTTGCTGATATGGGGAATTCGCTGTCGGACATAAAGTTGGCGAGTAATACCGGACTACTTACTTCATCATCATCACCTTGTGCAAACGAGACTAACTTTATTTGCCCATCTAAAATTTGTACTTCAGCTTGGCTAAGAGCTGGGGGCAACGCACTTTTTATGCTATCGATAAGAGCTTCACAGGCTTTTTTAACCGCAGAACCAGAGCTTGCTGCGCCAAATGAGCCACCTGAACCACATGAAGCAGGGTAGCGGCTATCACCGAGTTTTACTGTGACATTGTCTACCGACGTATTTAAAGTATCGGCGGCAATTTGTGTGAGAATTGTGTAGGTGCCTGTACCAATATCCGTCATATCAGTGCGAACCGTTACCTCACCGGTAGCACTCAATTCCACTTCAGCTGAACTTTCCACCAGCACATTCATACGCATAGCACTCGCTACGCCATGGCCGATTTGTTTACCCGGTGTGGGCTGTGTTTTATGCTGCCACTTGAAGTTTTGCGCGCCTTGACGAAGGCACTCACCTAAGTTGTGGGTGGTAAACCGCGTGCCTTTCATAGGGTGAACGACGGGCAGGTTTTTTATGCGAAACGTAAGCGGGTCGATACCGGCTTCGTGGGCAAGTTCATCAATGGCCGATTCAAAAGCAAGGGAACCAATGGCATCTCCGGGAGAACGGGTAGAGTCGATAAGCGGCAGGTCTACGTCTTTGACCCTATGCGTACTTTCAATGAACTGAGATTTATAGGTAACCCGTGCGCCAGCCCCTGTTGCTTCGGCAAACTCATAGCCCTTGGCTTTTGGCATAGCGCTTTTGTGTTGTACGCTTAACAGTGCATGATCATCACCAGAAGCAAGGCTAATTTTCTGTATGCTGTGCCCTCGATGAGGGGTGTTATAAAAGACCTGACGCCTGCTTAACACCACTTTTACAGCCCGCTCTAAATACCTGGCCCCTATACAAGCGAGCGTTGCATCGTAATGAAGACCTAGCTTAGAGCCAAACCCGCCACCTACAAAGGGGCTCTGCACTACGATGTCTGCTTCATCCATTTCAAGCGTAATCGCAAGCGCCTCAACAGCCGTCGCTATAATCTGAACGCTACAATAGACCTCAAGCTTTCCATCTTTAAAGTCGGCAACCGTGGCATGAGGCTCCATAGCGGCAGAGATTTGGCTTGGTGTAGTATAAGTTTCGTTAATGCTTGCTTGAATATCACTTTGCTGCGGTTTATCACCGCTAGACGCATCTGCCTCAAACCCACCATCTAGCGACGCTGGTTTTTGCGTTGCATCATCGAATTCTGTCAGCAAATCTGGTATTTCACCGTCTATGGTGAAGGTTACTAGACTTGCGGCATAGCGTGCTTGCTC
Source organism: Alteromonas sp. BZK5 (assembly GCF_014349115.1). Classification (NCBI taxonomy): domain Bacteria; kingdom Pseudomonadati; phylum Pseudomonadota; class Gammaproteobacteria; order Alteromonadales; family Alteromonadaceae; genus Alteromonas; species Alteromonas sp. BZK5. Next base: position 61,491 of record NZ_JACSOE010000011.1, read on the forward strand.
CAACGTATCAGCAATAACTAGAGCGACCGGCGCACCGAAATGACGAATGTTAGGTTCGTTAAGTACGGCGCGACTTTGAGTAAACCTGCTTTCATCTGCAGGCTTGCTAAATGGCTTAAGAGTACCTGCATTTTTATACGTGATAACTGCATGTACGCCTTCGGCCTGTTCCGCTTGCTCTGTATTAAGGGATGTGATTTTACCTACGGCAGTATCACTTGATACAACCCAGCCTATCAAAGGAGTGCGATCGCTCATATGCTCCGCAGCGTACCTTGCTTGACCTGACACCTTTGCTGAACCATCAACTCGATTAACTGGCGTCCCTACAGTTTTGGCATTATGCGTTGTCATATAAAGCTCCTTCATGTCCTGGGTGCTTTACCTGATGTTCTGCTAACTCTAAAAGCACTTTTGTTAACGTCCTGCGCAATAGTTCTGGTTTAAAGTCATTACTGCCAAACGTTTTTGCTTCGGATAACTCAGCTTCCGCGGCTTGCAATATGACTTCTTGGGTTGGTTCCGCGCCTTCAAGAACACTGATTGCTTTTTGCGGATACCAAGGCTTGGTGCCCACACCACCAAAGGCGAGAGAAAGGTCTTTAAAACGACCATCTTCAATTTTCAAACCAGCCGCAACAGAAACGAGTGCAAACGCATAGGAAGAACGGTCGCGTACTTTGTGATAGTACTGAGTACCGTTTGCTTTTTTCTTTATGCTGACATGGGTGATAAGTTCATCTTCGTCTAATTGGGTTTCTATGTGCGGCGTGTCGCCTGGCTCACGGTAGAAATCTCGTAGCGCGATTTGACGCGTGTTGCCATCAGGTTGCTGTGTATGTACTTGTGCGTTAAGCGCAATCATGGCTACGGCCATGTCGGAAGGGTGTGTGGCAATACAGCTCTCGCTGGTGCCAAATATGGCATGAATTCTATTCATGCTGTCATATGCGCTGCAGCCAGTGCCTGGCTCTCGTTTATTACAGGCTTTTGTGGTGTCGTAAAAGTAATAACAGCGGGTGCGTTGTAGCAAATTGCCTGCAGTGGTTGCCCTATTTCTAAGTTGAACTGTTGCACCGCTTAATAAAGCTTGCGCAAGTAAAGACACATTGGGCTGCGTGTGAGCGAACTTCGCTAAGTCAGAATTCGTTACCATGGCGCCAATATAATAGTAATTGTCGTCTTCGCTGATCGTGTTAGCTTTATGCCATTTCGCAAGACTTACTAATGTTTTAGGCGTTTCTACCTGTAGTTTCATTAAGTCTATTAGGTTTGTACCTCCGGCCAAAAAACGTGATCTTGTGTCCAGGTGCAGGCTACTCAACGGCTTTTCGCCGTTATAATGATGAAGAGTGAATGGCTGCATTATTGTCTCTCCAAAGCAATAACATCGGTTATAGCATCCACAATATTAGGGTAGGCGCCGCAGCGGCATAGGTTACCGCTCATGCGTTCGCTGATATCTTCTTTCAATGAAGCTTTACTGTGACGAGTTTGACTATAAGTAACTGCGCTAGGGTCTTCATTCTTCATTTCCCTAAGTAGGGATACGCCTGAACATATTTGACCAGATGTGCAATAGCCACACTGAAACGCGTCGCGCTCGATAAAAGCTTTTTGCAGCGGATGAAGACTTTCACCTTCACCGATACCTTCAATAGTTGTGACTTCAGCGCCTTCTAACTGGAATGCAAACACTAAGCATGCATTAATACGCTTGCCGTCAGCGATAACGGTACAAGCACCACATTGACCGTGGTCACAACCTTTTTTGGTGCCAAAAAGTGATAAATGCTGGTGGAGAAAATCTAACAAAGTCGTTCGTGGATCATCGGGAATACTGACGTCTTTCCCGTTGAGATTTAATGTTGCCATGGAAGTATCCTTCTACCAATGAGCTCAATTTCGGTACGCCGATGAAATGAGCGAAACCAGATGTACAATGTCGTTACGCCAAGTACGTTAATTTGGTTTCACTATGTGTTGGTGGAAATAACGCTCCTGACAGCCCGCGATAGATGCATATGGCCAAGTAGTGTAAAATATGCGAAAGCGTGCTTTGCGCTACACTTTAATCCATACCAATTATTGGCTACTCCACTTTTCAGGCCCATTTTCATGATCCACAACGATGTTCTGCGTCGCCTTCGTTATGCATTAGCGATAAACGATACCGCCGCCATAAGTATTTTTAAATTAGTTAACTACGACATGGAAATTGATTATTTACATGCTGTGATGAAGCGGGAAGGCGAAGAGGGCTATCTACCGTGTCGCGACAAGATTATTGCGTTGTTTCTAGATGGATTGATTATTAAAAATCGTGGTCGTCAAGAAGGGCAAATGCCTCAAGAGCTGGGGCCAAAAGAGCGACTAAGTAATAACGAAGTACTGCGCAAAATCCGTATTGCAATGAGTTATAAAGATGACGATATGATAGCGGTGCTTAAACTAGCAGACTTTAGAATGAGTAAAGGTGAGCTGTCGGCGTTTTTTAGAAAGCCAGACCATCGCAACTTTAAACCCGCTGGCGATCAAGTGGTTCGCAATTTGTTGCAAGGTATGGTGAAAAAATATCGACCGGAGTCCACGCGACAAACTTCGTCTAAAAAATCAGATAGCCCAAGCACTTCTGGTACTAAGTCAGGCTCATTTAATAAAGGCGCTAGTAAACAAAAAGAAGCGGCTGGCAAAAACACCAATTCTAAAGTGTCGCCAGTGAAAAAAAGTGATGCAGGTTCGGTTTGGGGAAAGCTCCCTAAAAAATAAAAGCGCTGTAAAAATAGACGTTGTATAAAACGCATCTGAGGTAAAGCGCGTAAGAGGATAGACTAAGTGCTGTTGTGAAAAGAAAATTACCCCTCACTTATATGCACTCGTTTTTAGGCAAAGCAAGATTGCCTTGCCTTAATTATCTATATCGCTAAGGACGACTATTATGAGCCGACATTTCGATAAGGCCGAAGGCCTGTATGAAGAGAAAGATGCCGCGACACAAGGTTTTGTGTTCAACCAAACTATGCTGCGCATTGCCGACCCCAAGCGTTCGCTAGATTTCTATACGCGAGTTATGGGAATGACGCTAATTAAGCGTCTAGATTTTGAAGAAATGAAGTTCAGCCTTTATTTTTTGGCGGCAGGTGATGATTTCTCTGATATTTCTGACGATGTAGACGAACGTACTCAGCAAACTTTTGGTCGCCCGGCCATGTTGGAGCTAACCCACAATTGGGGCGATACACCAGAAACGGTTGATTATCATAACGGAAATACAGAGCCAAAAGGTTTTGGGCATATTGGTTTTCATGTGCCTGATGCTGAAGCTGCATGTGCACGATTTGCATCACTAGACGTTCCTTTTCAGAAAGGGCTTAATGATGGTTCTATGAAAGGGATCGCATTTATCAAAGACCCAGACGGCTATTGGATCGAAATTTTCAACGCGTCTAACGTATCCGCAACTTGCGCGCCCCATTTGAAGAAGTAGGCGAGGCACGCACTACGGTACCATTTGCTAGCTGGGTTTTAAGTAGCAAGTAGTATCAGAAGTCACTGTTTACAAAAAAGGGTAGCTTAACTGAATAAGCTACCCTTTTTTGTTTAGTGACCTTATGGAACCCTAAATTATAGGGTTTTATTTTCAAGCCAACCCGTTCATTACTTCGCTTCTAACGTTAATTCCACACCGCTAAATTCGGTATGTAAGTCGTGCTGAGTATTAAGCAAGAATAAGCGATTCGCTTCTACCTCAGCTTCATTTGCCAAATAACCTTTCACCGCTTTACTGCGCGCGTCAGCCAGAAGGATTAAGTCACTTTCAGGGATATCAATGTTGTTACGTAGTTTGTTGTATCGGGCAATGCTTAATGCTCGGTTTACACTTTCTTCGTTAATGACTTCCTTATTGTTATCAGCACTCTTTTGGATCTGTTCATTGTCTGAATTTGCGAGTTCAGGGTAAAGCTGCGCCACCATGTTGTCATATTCTTGATTAAGGTCAGGTGTAAACACCTCAACATAGTAGGATAAAAGCGCATCGGCTAACGGGCCTTCCAGTGGGATATTACTGCCACTTATTGAGTCGCGCTGTACGCTGCCAGGGGTGTTGGAACTTTCATTTTCACCGCCAGCAAGAGAATTTACGTTAGTACTAGCATTGCCGGAAGTAGCAGATGCATCAGCATAGCCGCTTCTTGTTAAAAGTGTAGTGTTTAACTGACGTTGGGCTAGGGCACTTGCATCAGACATGGCGTTGACTGTACCTTCGATATTAACCCTAAGCCCTGGACGTTTTTTAAGTGCTTTGGCAAGGGTATTCAGTTTTTCTTGAGCGTCCGCATTTAGCGAATGCTCTCCAAACCCAAACTCAACGTTGTCGAGTTCGTCGTCACTGCCAACCAGGTTCGCAAGTAGCGAAAAGGGTGCAGTAACAGCTTTTGTAATAATATTGCCAATAGCATTGAGGATAATGGAGCCGAAACTGAAGTCCGGACTATCGATATCGCCAGACACATCCAAACCCAAATCGATAACGCCGTTTCTGTCTTCTAATAACGCAATGGCAAGGCCAAGCGGTAGGCTTAATGCCTGATCAGAGTTCGACTTCTTGCCCAACGTTAATTGGTCAATAACAACATGATTTTTACCTTCCAATGCCTTACCGTTTAGTTTGTATTGCACAGCCAATGACAGCAAGCCTTTGTCAATGTAGTAGCCCATGTAGGTGCCTGAGTAAGGGTTAACTGAAGTGAGTTCAGCGCCTTTGACTGAAAAATCTAAATCAAGGTCTATATCATCTTTTAATGGGTGAATAGTGCCTGCTAGTTTGACCGGAGCATAGTTGTCTATCTTTCCGGTGATATCAACATTGGCAGGGGAAGTTGAGCGAGAGTCAATTCCCAATACTTTGCCATTTAAACTTTCTATAGCAGACGCAAATTTGGGCGTTAGTGAATGGTCAGCAAAATACGCTTTGCCGTTTTCTATTGATATGGTGTTAACGGCAATGGCCAATTCGTTGGCTTGTGAAGGCTCAGCTGTAGTGCTTGCATGCACGTTTGCGTTTGATGCTTTCGACGTGGTTGCGCTGCCAGTTTCGCTGGCACTTTCACTGTTAGCGGACTTGTCTGATGAAGCGACAATCAGCTTACTCACATTGGTCTGTTTAGCTTCATCAATAATAAGTCGTGCAAATGGCGCTTGTAGGTGAATGTTGTCTACGCTTAGCTGGTTCGATGCGTGGTCAAATTCGATGTTGCCTACATTTAAGGACTGCCACTGTAGTAGGGGAGAGCTGGCGTCATCCAGTACGCTTAAATTATTAATGCTAGTACTCGCCTTAACGTTTAGTGAGTCGATATTTTCTTTATCAGCGGCGTTCATAAATGCCCCATCAAACTCAACGTTTAAATTAAATAGCCCTTCTTCAAGGGTCACATTTGCGTGGTGGGAAACGTACTGCTGGAACTGACTTAGCACCAGTTGCTCAATCGCTGCTTTACCCTGCACAGTTTGTTCTGCAATAACTACGCTGCCGCTACTGCTTAGTGCACCTTTGGATGTGTCGCTAAACGTCTGTGGGTCGGCAGAGACATGTAAACTGGTGGTGTAGGAAATAGGTTTAGAGAAGTCAGTAGTGACTTTTCCGCTTTTAATATTGAGGTTGCTGATGCGGTAGTAAGTACCGTCACTTACGCTACGCTCTAAAAGGTCAATGCTACCGTCATTAAATGCAAATTGGTGAAGCTCAACATACCACGAAGTGTCATGTGCTAGTTCTTCTGTGCTGTCGGTTGCTACGTTAGAAACATCCTCATTTTCTGTTTCACTATTTCCCTTTCGCGCTGTGCTATTACTTGTATGCGCTGCGCTATTACCTATATGCGCTGCGTTATTTCCTTCTTGCGCTGCGCTATTTCCTTCTTGCGCTGCGCTGGGGTTAGCGTTAGCTGATGTAGCATCTGCCGCTGGGCTTTTTGGGGTAAACAGACGCTGTAAATCAAGCCCTGACTTGTCAAATACGCCCGACACTCGAACGTTGTCAAAAGCAACTTCAGCAATGCTAACTTGCTGTTCTAATGCGTTTACGTTTATATCGTGTATGGCAAACGCGGGTATGGCAATGATCTCCTGCGAACTCTTGGCGGTGCCTGTTGTGGCAGGCGAAGAACCAGCGTTAAACACAAGGTTGTTAACAGCAAATTCGCCACGCTCCAGAATAAACTGGAAGGCTGTATCTTGTTCAAAAACTTCAGCATGTAAGCTTAAGTTAACCTTGCCGTCTACTAAATCTGCTTCTATCAAATCTTTCGAAAGTGACCAAAGCGGCGTAAGCGCTACATCGTTTATTGCTATGTCTGTCGTAACTTTTAGTGGAGATAATTGAAACTCGCCATCAATGGCGATGTTACCTTTCTCTGCGGTGAGCAAGTTAAATTGATATTGGTTGAACGCTAACTTACCTTTTGACTGAGCACTCTCACTTTTATCGCTTTTAGGGTTAGCGTTTTTGTTGCCAACACTGCTTGAACTGATCAAAGCGTGAGTATCCAAATCTTGCAAGTCAACGCTCAATTCTGGGTAATCAAGTAGGGTGTTGGTCACCTTGTCTTCAATAACCACTCGCCCTTCGTTAAGTGCAAAATCACGTAACGTAATTCGGGGAATTTGCCCTTCGCTAGTGTCATTAGGCTCTTCAGATGCTTTTGTACTGCGTTTCTCTACGTGGGTAAGAATGTCAGAGAAGTTGAAGATTTGTGTGTCTTCACTTTCGCTTAAACGTGCAATTGAAACAAAAGGTTCGTCTATGGTTAGCGATTCAACGGCAGGAGTGAAGGTGAAAAGTGATTGCCAGAATCCAACGTCCAGTGAAACATTGCCTACGCTAAAAAAATGATTTTCTTGGTTCTGGATTACGACGTTATCTTCGCTTTCATTTGAAGAGTGTATATTTGGATAGATAACAAAATTAGTCACTTCTATCTTTAGCAAGAAAGGGTTGATTGCAATATCTTCAACAGCAGCATCTCTTCCAATGTTTTCTTTTACTATGTTGGGTAACTTTGCCTTTAACACCGCAGGCGTAACTACGCCGATAAGAAGCGCGTAAGTAAGGTAGATGAGAACAAGATAAGTGGATAGTCGAAACCATTTGGGCTTCGTAGAAAACCGAGACATTGCATTTTGCATAGGCGATTAGGCTGTGTATTTGAATGTAAAAAGATAAACAGGAGTTGCTATTTCACCAAGCTAAAAGCCCCTGCAAAAAAGTTAAAGCGTATTAATTTGGATTGTAGAAGAGAATTAATACGCCTTAGACAGGTTACAGAGCGGTTAGCAAATTATCTAGGCCAGATTTAAACAACGCCTGTGTTTCTTCATCTGCATTTACATTTAAATACGAGCTGATTTGAGTGACAAAGCTGGCAATCATATCGGTTGAAAGGCCTAGCGCTTCAAATTGTTGCTTTAAGTCGTTTACCGATTTAAGTGTAGAGCTGTACTCAGAGGCCTTATTGAGTAAGCCTGATAGTGAAGAGCTTGAGCTTGCTGCTGAGTTACCACTAAGAGAGGGAACATCTTCAAGCAGGGCATCAATACCTGGAATGCTGTTTGCCAACTGGGCGTAATCAGCGCCTGAAAGGTTGCCTTCTACATAGTTCATAATTGACGCTATGCCACCTTCCGATTGGTTTTCAGACACGTTAAGGTTACCTGCAACTGAACTCACTAAGCTAGCCAAGTCGATATTAGATGCTGCGCTGGTTGCCATTTCAGTTAGGCTACTGGAAGTAACTGTCGATTCCGCTTTCTTACCGCCTAACAGACCTTTAAGCTGATCAATATTGGCATTAGCACAAGTAGTAAAAAAAGTAAGGGCAAGCACTGTAGGTGCTAAAACGATACGATTCATTATAGATTTCCTTTTTGTACACCAGCAGCGAAAGCCCGTCTGGAGTAACTTGATTGAAAATAACCATAGCAATTGCGCTATCGACTATTTAAACCTTCCATAAATTAGAAGTTTTCAGGTGTGTAAATACTCACATTCTAACGTAGTGAGGTCGTAAATTCTCTATAGAAATTGTAAAGGCACTTTACATTTTATAAGAGACTTGGGTGATCGAGTGGTAGTGTGCAGTAGGCAGGAACTAAGTCAATTAGACAAAACACTAAAAGGAGCGATACGCTCCTTTTAGTATTCTGATAATTTTGGGGCTTACTTGCTCTGTTTGGGTGGAACGATTATACGCTCTACATCAGGGGAAGCATTCTTTTCAACACTCGCCGTATCAAGAGAGGCTCCGAGTTGATAGTCTAGCTGCACCAGAAGGCCGGTCTGCCTCACGCCTTTGCCACCTTGAATACGAGGCTTGTATTCCCATTGTTTCAGGGCAACTTTTGCGCTTTTATCAAACACGCCAGCAGGCACTGATTTTACTACTTTTACATTATCTGTAGCGCCCGTTTCAGTAATATCGAAGGAGAGTACAACGAAACCTTCAACATTTTGCTGTGCTGCTTTTTCTGGATAGCTTGGTGGAACGCGTTTAACCGGCGATGCCTGGTTAATCTTAGCTTCAGATTTTGTCTCTGCTACTGGCGCATTGGCTAAAGCCGTGTTGATGGTGAGCATGGCGGCAATTGAAAGTACGCCTGCAGCTAGTACCTTATTGTTACGCATAGGTTGCTTTATCGCGTTTAAACGTTTGATCATAGTCCTTTTTTCTCCAAAGGTTGGGTAAAGCCCGCGTGTAAAGTGCAGGGCGTCTGAACCATGCTCGGCACACTGCACGAGTGCTTTTGCATAGGTAAGTTTTTCGTTGTCTGTCTTGTCTTTCAGTACTGCGTGATCACAAGCCAGTTCTTGATTAATCCTGAAGGATTTTAGCGCAAGCCAAACCAGTGGGTTGAACCAAAATACAATAGCGATAACCAGCGCTAACGCGTTCCACAGGTGATCGTAATGCTTGCGATGTACGTTCTCATGCTCTAATACCAGTGCTTGTTGTTGAATCGAAAATGCACTTTTAAATGAGAAGGGAATAAGCACCTTTGGGAAGATAAAACCAAATAGCATAGGTGTGGTAGCTTTACTGGAATAGTAGGCATTGGTGTGGATAGCGTGGTGCTTTCCTATCGATGCCCATATTTTAAGATGATGCGCTAAGACATAGGCTGTAATTGCGCTTACGCCAATTGCCCATACAGTAAACCAGGTTTCAAACTCAACGGTGTCTAATGTGGGCTTAACGCCAACCACATAGCGAGCGAAGCTATTTGATGGAATGTTAACCAGCGACATTGGAAGGTTGTTGACTATGAGGCAAGCTGGTATCAGCGCCCATAGCTTATAGGCAAGCGAAGCCCCAATTTTATTAGTAAAAAAGTGTTCGCACACCATGAGTAAAACAAGCGCTAGCGACAAAATACCCTGCTGAGCAATAATCCAATCAATCATTGTTTTCTTCCCATTTCTTGATAAGGGCTTTGAGCTCGTCCACATCTTGTTTAGATAACGAGTTTTGATTTGCAAAACCGGCGACCATAGGGGCGATCTTGCCTTTAAACAGTCGGCTAACAAAACTCGTGGTTTCTTTCTTTGTATAGTCTTCTTTAGCAATCAGCGGATAATAAAGATACTGGCGCTGCTGCTTTTCAAACCCTAACACTTCTTTTTTTACCAAGCGGCCTAACAAGGTTTTGACGGTTTTTTCGTGCCAGTCTTTTTTGTCATTAAGTCGCGCAATAACCTCGTTCGACGTGGCAGGATGGTCGTCCCACAGTACGTCCAGCACTTCAAATTCAGCGTTTGAAATTTCGGGTTTGTCTGACATTTTACTCATAATTACGACGTCTTTTATTTTGATTACATTTGTAGTCCATGTTTTTAGATTACACTTGTAATTCTAAAGCGCAAGCTTTTTCTGCATATTTTTTAAACGGAGAGATAGTGTGAGATGGAGTACTACGCTTGGCGCTTCTTTGAAAGCGTTACGTTGGGTGTATCAGTATAAAACGGTGAAATTAAGCTCGTTAGCTTCTAAGAACTCGCCGAGTATTCGTGCTTGTTGATTTCCACGTGGCACCATTACATAGCACGGCGGCTTTGGGGTTACTTCTTGTAAGTCGTACCACAGCGTATCAAGCACGTCGCTGCCGTGTCTCAAAAAGGTTTCACCCCAAGACGTCGTATAAAGAATAGATACATTCTCTACCGTGGCTTTTTGGCGTAGGGTGGGGAAGTTCACAATAGCAAAACATGCGGTTATGCGTTCTGGCGCCAGCAAGTCATTACGCGGTAGTGACGACACTTTGACTGGAGGAAAATACTTGCACAAATGCTTAAGCAAATCGTTCAAGTCTAGTTCGCTCACTTCACCGTAATTGTAATCGAGATAAACCTTACTGTTTGTATCTATTATTTTGCTCGACACAAGCCAGACCATCAGTGCAATGGCGCTAGCCGCTTGAGTAACTTTTTGTGAATCGTCGATAATGCCCGATTTACTCAGTAAATCACCAGCATAAGCTGACCATACATCATCACCATTTTTGAGCTGACGCATAGCAATGGTAATCTTTTCACAGTAAAGGCTTTCGTCAAAAGCGCGTCGCAAAAACTCAATTTTATCCGGCTTTTTAGCGTAATAGGTACTTAATCGGCGACCCAGAACGGTCATGTCTTTTTGATCCATCACCTGTTGATGATGACTGATCTCTTTTGAGATACGGCGATAACACTTTAATAAAAAGCGGTGAATTCGACGGCTCAGCTGCACACGTTCATTGAATGTCCAATCTTGTTGGTTATCCAAGTGGGCAAGTAGTTTGCGGCTCCACCCCCACTGTTTTGCATACGAGGCCATAATTTTGCGTTTGAAATTCGCTTGCTCACCTTCTACAAGCGGGTGGCTCAATGTACACCCACATTTCAAATATAAACACTGCTGCAATACAGCGATATCTTCCGCCTGACCATTGGCTTTGTAGTGAGCGATGAGTTCGTCAAACATGAGTGCGTAGGGGTCGATATCTGCAACATGCCCTGGAGCTTCAGCACCGCGGTGTACATGCTTTTTCAAAAGGTTGCACAGTGGTTGTCCGTGAGAGATATTGGCAAGGTATACTTCAAGCTTTGCCATTTTTAATACGGATTTGAATGGCGAGTCCATGGCTTTGCCTAATTGCCAGATGGCGGCGCCAAAAAGTTCGCTTGCGTCTAGTCGCTCTAAGTGACCCAAGTCCATGAACCAGTCTACGTCTGGTGAGCCGCCTTTTTCCAAACTATTGTAAATAGCCTGATACTGCTTCTCTGTTGTTTTCTCTGGAGTAAGCCACCAAAACGGCGCTTTACCTGCTACCACTATATTGGTGTTGTAAAACTCAGCTTTTAGAAACAGGGCTTGCGCCGAGCCCGCGCTTTCACCTTCAGCGACGCCAAAATCGTTTTGCTTAACCTTATCTATTTCAGATAAAAAGAAATGCACTTCAATACCGAAGGTGTTATCCGCCCATTTTTCAATGGCTGTTAGCTTTTGTTGAAGTAAAGCCAGCTCAGTAGTCGAAAAACATTTACCGTCAATACACACCCAAAAATCAAAGTCTGAGTCGTCAGTCTGAGCAATAGTCCCCACGCTGCCCATTAAAACCAGTGCATCAACCGCCCGCTGTCTTGGCCAAATTTGCTTAATGTCTGAAAACAAGTGACTCTGTGCAGGAAAACAGCGCTGCAAAGCTTGTTCTACATCAGGTCTAAACGAGTAATTGTTGATACCAAATGGAACGGTTTCACCCGAGGTGAGTGGGGCCACATATCCTGGAAGGGCTTCGTGGTTAACATGTACAAGAAAGGGAAGCACATGAAAAAGCGGCCTGTGCTTTTCAGGCATGAGCGTAAGTGCACGCTCAATACGTGCTTTGTTGTATCGCAATACGCGCAATAACCTAATGGTAAGGTTTTGCTGAACGGAAAGCGGCTGTTGCGCTGCCATTATGTCAATCTGCACTTCATCATGCAGCCAAGCATAGCGTTATTTCGCGTCGACTTCCTCTAATTTCGCACAGAAAAAGTGATTCTTAATTTGTGATATTCCGTACTTACCTGATCTCGTGTAAGAGGGAGGTAATGAATAGAGACTTATTCACTTTGTAAGATTGCCCTTACTGCTTATCAAATGCATCAATTAGTGCATCAGTTTTACCATCGGAAGAAAAGCCGAACCCGTTTTTATTGAATATCAGCGTATTGTCAGACGTCACTGACGTGCGGGCTTCTTTTAAAAATGACTGGATAGTCGCTTCGTCATGGCCTTTCTCTTGTAGTGTTGATGCAAATGACGTGGCATCTCCCCATTCTTTGAACTGAGACAGACGAGATGTTTGTTGAATAAGTGACGTAAGGTTGGTGTCCTTTTCTAGGTACTGTTGTAGGCGCAACGTAGTTTTATCAAGCTCTTGCTCGCCCTGACTGCTTTCAATCACCAGCTCGCCTTTACTCACCGTTAGCTTTGTATCGTCTGAAATACCAAGTTTTGCCGCTAAATCACTTAACTCCGAGGCAAGCTTTTGCCGATTAAAATCGAGATAGTTTGCAATTGTGTTGCCGTTGAGTGAGGCCTCGCCGCTTTCTATTTTTTCAAGATATGTGTCAATTTGATTGCCCTGTAGTTCACCATTAAACGCACTGAACGCATCACCGAGAGCATTAGCCTGCTTGGATTTTTCTACAACATCTTGAAGTGCGCTTTGGGCATTTGCTGTGTCGCCCAAGTAATTGAATAGTGAAGGTGAAGATGACAAGTGGCTGTATGTGGTATCCATTTCTGACTCTGTGTAGCTCACTTCATAGCGTGGGGCATAAAAGTGGGGACCTAATGTAGGCATTCATACGCAAAATCAGCGCCAAGTTCATCGTTATGAAGAGTTTTTATGGAGTAAGGGCTCTTGCGAGCCCCTAGCGAAGAAGTCAGTTCTTAATTGTTGACCCAGGTGTGAGCTACCTGTTCGACGGATATTGCTCAAGGAGCTTGATGACGAGTTCATCAAGTTTATTTTGAATGCTGATACTGTCTTTCGACTCCAGCTCAACCGCTCCCGACGCGCTGTAAACAAATGTACCGTCTTTAACCATGTCAATTTGAAGCCCTTGTTGAAGCGTGGTTTGCTCTCCAACCGGAATGCTAAAAATGCTGCCCAATGAAATGCCGCCAGAGCGACCGTAACTTCCGGTGCCTAGCCCTAGATTCAAGGTGGTGCCATCCTCTTTAGTGGTGGTGGAAGGTAGGTATCCCACCGCGATATCGGCGTCCTCCTCTGAAGATGGGGTGAGGCCTTTCTCAATGAGGCGCTGGGTAATGGCTGAGGAAAGGTGATTGGCCAGCGTTGCGTTGATTGGGTTTAGAGGAGGCTGAATATAGAACGTTTTAATATCGGCAAAGTTTTGTGTTTCATCCATATTTACCTGAGGCTTACTACTACTGCATGCGGCAACCACGACCATGCATGCTGTTAAAAGTAGCACTGTTTTCAAATACTTTGCCTTTTGCATTAAACCAGTTTCACGTTTTTTCATCATACTACTGTGCATAATTTTCAGTAAAGTTTGTTAGCTCTTAACTTAAACGAGAGCATACCGTGTTTTGGATCTCATAAGTGGTAAAGCTAGTTTCACCACTTGATTTTCGTCAGCCTGCATAGATAAGCCGCTAAAAGGTGTTCCACATTCACAATAAGACCGTATGCTTTATTCCATTCAGTTTTGTTAATGCGCACCGCTTTGTGGTGTGTGCTGACAAGCTAAGCCACTAATTAAAGGTAAAAGGACATGAATACAAAGCTTATAAAACAAGGGGTACTTGCCACCACTGTCGCCGCACTTTTTTCTGTAAATGCAATCGCGCAACATTCATCAGACGCGAATGTTGAATTAGTGGGCGACATAAAGGGCACGCAAATTACCGGTGTTACGGTAAGTAATGATGGTCGTGTATTTGTGAATGCGCCTAACTGGCGTGACGGCGTTCGCTTTTCCGTAGCTCAGGTTACCGACACTGGAGAATTTGTCGCTTACCCTAATAGCCAAACAAATGAATGTGTGGCACAAAGCGAAGTAAGAAAAGACTGCTTTTTAGCGGTGCAGTCAGTGGTTGCGCACAAGGATAAGCTGTATGTGTTGGACACCCGAAACCCTAAGTTTAAAGGTGTAGTGGATGCACCTCGCTTATTTGTTGTTGATTTAGCCTCAAACGAGATAGAAGGAACCTTGATACTTAGCGAAGACGCTTACCATCCTGATTCGTACATTAATGACTTGCGAGTAGACGAAAAAACGAATCGCATTTATATGACCGACTCGGCTCACGCGGGTTTAGTGGTATATAACCTTGATGACAATACCAGCTATCGTATTTTAGATAACCATAAAACCACTAAAGCTGAAGTCGATGCGTTAAGTATTCAGGGCAAACCCTTTACTATGCCTGTTCAGTCTGACGGGATCGCGCTTGATACGTTAAACGACACACTATATTTTCACGCATTGTCTGGTTATTCGCTGTATGCCATTAACACATCTGACATCGAGAAATCGTCAAATGACGTGTTGGCAGAAAAAGTGCGAAAAGTAGCGACGACAGGCGCACCAGATGGCATGATTTTTCATCAAGGTAATGTTTATTTAGCTGACCTGGAAAAGCAAGAAGTACAGTACCTTACGCCAAGTCTAGACCTTCGCACCCTTGTGAAAGGTGATGTGGTGAATTGGGCTGATACCTTTAGTATCTACAACAATGCGCTTTACTATACCAATAGCAAAATACAAGATGCGGGTAGTGATGTTAGCGACATGACATTTGAAGTGTATAAGACAGCGCTACCTGCGCGTTAAAGTTTGAGGAATTAGCGATGAGCATCACAAAAGGGATCGGCAGCGCGTCACTGGGGTTTGCAGCAGCACTCTTAGTAGCCGGGCAAGCCTCAGCTAAATCAGGTTTTGATTATGGCCCTGTGTTTGACACTTTCGGCAAGCATGCTCATGTTGAGGGCGTAAGTTTTCCTGAAAATCAGACATTCAAGGTTGCGTTTGACGTAGCCAAAGCGGCAAGCCCTGGTGAGGTAAACCGCAAGTTTGAGTCGCTGGCGCGGTTTATCAATATGCACGTAGCCAACGGCGTTAAGCAGGAAAATGTCTCTCTTGCGCTTGTCGTTCACGGCTCTGCCACAGAAGAAGTGCTTAAAACTGCAAACTTCAAAGAGCGTAAGGGCTTACCTAATGGAAACGAAACGCTACTTGTAGCGTTGATGGAGAAAGGTGTAGACGTAATAGTGTGTGGGCAGTCTGCCGCTGCCCATGGCGTTGAAAAAAATGCGTTGATAGACGGAGTGAAAATGGATTTGTCAGCCATGACAGCCCACGCGCGCCTGGCACAGAAAGGGTATTCGGTTAACCCTTTTTAGGTTGTGGGTTAATTCCTCTTGCGCACAGGAGCTTAACTATAGCTTCCTAGACGATACCTGCCCAAACGCAATAATTTTCTCAAACGGTGTGGTGTCGGGTAATGTACCTAAGGCAAAACCACATGCATTGCCAAGCCTTGATTCACAGAAGGTGTGGGCAATGTCGATAAGGGCGTTGTCGTTATCGAGTGACGTAGCAAGAAGTGAACATGCTTGTAGCGCTAGCGCCATTTGTTCTGTTAAATATCGGCTGCGCGTTTCCATATTCTGCGTGTTTGATAGCTCGTCGAATAGCTTACTAAGATGAATATCATAGTGCCTGTTTTTGCCTGCTTGTGTTTTAAGTTCACTAAACAAAGCCTCTTTAACATTGGGCTCTTTGGCGAGTGCGCGCAGTACATCTAAACATTGTACGTTTCCGCTTCCTTCCCAAATAGAGTTCAGAGGCGCTTGGCGATAGTATCGTGGCATGGGGTTTTCTTCAACGTAACCAATACCGCCTAAACACTCTTGAGCTTCGTTAACAAACATAGGCGTGCGTTTACAAACCCAGTATTTTCCGATGGCGGTGGCCAGCCTTGCCAGTGCAGCTTCATGATTATCGCTCGATGCACTATCAACCGCTTTGGCAACGCGCATAGTGAGTGCAGTAGCAGCCGCACATTCAATGGTGAGGTCTGCCAACACATTTTGCATTAAAGGCTGATTGACTAAGGTCTTGCCGAATGCGTCGCGATGACTTACGTGGTGTAAGGCGTGAATCAGTGATTGTCGCATAAGTGCTGATGAGCCAATCATACAGTCTAACCGCGTAAGCGACACCATATCTATGATCACCGGCACACCACGGCCTTCTTCGCCAATCAAATATGCCGTGGCTTCCTGAAATTCAACTTCAGACGATGCATTGCTCCAGTCACCCAGCTTGTCTTTCAAACGCTGAATTCGCACGTTATTGAGTGCACCATTTTCCAACAACCTTGGTAGTAAAAAACAGCTTAGTCCGCCTTCGGCTTGCGCAAGTATAAGATGAGCGTCGCACATGGGGGCTGAGAAAAAGAATTTATGCCCTACGATATGGTAACTTCCATCAGCCTGTTTAACCGCTGTAGTGGTATTACGCCTAACATCCGACCCACCTTGTTTCTCAGTCATCCCCATACCAATGGTCAGTCCATGTTTCTGACTAGCTGGCAGGGAACGAGGATCATAAACACCATTAATGGTTTTCTCTAGGTATACGGGTGGCAGCTGCTTTCCATACCGCATGGCCGGAATAGCTGCGTGGGTCATAGTCAGCGGGCAAGACGTGCCAGACTCAGCCTGATAATGCATATACATTAGCGCTGCCCTGAAGGTGTGTGCGCCTTCAATGCCTTCATGCTTCCACGAATAGTTGTGTACATTGTGCTGCATCGCACTTTCCATAAGCGCGTGATAGCTGGGATGAAATTCAACATCGTCAATGCGGCGGCCATAGCGATCGAATGTGTGGAGAGTTGGCTTATTCTTATTAGCAAGCTCTCCGTGAGCCATAAGTGCATCCCCCGCGATTTGACCATACTGGCCTAATAACCCTTCGTCATGCTGGTGGGATGATGGCAAATGCTGATCGACTAACACGCGCAGTAAGGTGTCATCACGCCACAAATTGTAGGGCGTGGAAATGGTGGGTTGGTTTTCTACAACGTGCGTAACAAATCGATTTGATGAAGTCATGGCATTTCCACTTGGTGAATATACAAGGTGTACCCTTGAAATGGGCTACGTTAAAGCACTATTTCCAAGTACTACCTTAAAACATTACATTGATAGTTGTAAATTGATATTTCATGTAATGTTTGTGCGCGGCGCGTGTTTATATAATGATGAATGCGTATATGTTTGGCCTTAAGCCAACTTATATTTTAATTAAAATTACGTCCTATCTGAGACAAAGAAGTAAATAGAGTTTGCAATTAGAAAAACAGAAAAAGCCCAATGCAAGAAAGCTACTGCTAAAGCTATTGGGCTCCCGTGACAATATTCAAATGAATGCCAGCGCAGCTGTTCGCGTAGGGGCGCTGTTTGGTATTTCTGAAAATAACATTCGGGTAACGCTCACGCGTTTACAGTCTGCACAGCTTGTTACCTTGGTTGAACGCGGTTTTTACGAGCTGGGCGACAAAGGCATTCGTTTTGCAAAGGAAATTCATCAGTGGCGAGAGGATGAGGATGGGCTTGTACCCTGGCAAAACGATTGGGTTGTCGCTCAAACCAGCACGCTTCCTAAAAGTGATAAAAAGCAGCTCAGAAATAATGAACGAGCGCTGAAGCTTTTGGGGATGAGAAAGCTGACAAACGACGTTTACCTCAGACCGAACAATTTCTCAGGCGGAGCAGGCGAAGTAAGAGACAAACTCTACACACTTGGTCTATCGAGAAAGGCGCTCGTGTTTAGTGCCAGCGACTTTGACACTAAATCACACAGCAGGGCGATGGGATTATGGAGCCACCTAAACCTAGAGGCACTTTATAAAGACGGATGCATCGAAATAGAGGAATCTCTTGCTCGATTAACGTCTTTACCCCTTGAAGAAGCAACCAAAGAATCTTATGTGATAGGAGACAGGGCGTTATACCACTTGGTGTTTGACCCCTTATTGCCATCGCCACTTGCAGATGTAGCAATGCGTGAGCGCTACCGTAATCTAGTAAAACGGTACGATGATGCTGGCGCACAAATTTGGCACCGCTTTTTAAATCAAAACTAAGCGAGATCAAAGGTAAACAGCTCAAAAAGAGGGTTACAGATACGTTACACACAGTTGAGCGTAAATTTCACATATAGATGTATTGTGTGAGAACAGTCAGAAAGATGAGACGGTAAGTAATTATTTGGCCGCATAGAACGCTAAGTGTAATTAGCTCTAATGGAAGTAGCGTAAATGGAGAGAAGATGACCGCATCAAGACCGTTATTTAAGCATATTCGCAATCATACAGCGCTTTTCAATGAGCTTTCTCAGTATCGAAACGCCGCTGTAGATACCTTAGGGTTTACGGGGTATGAATTTCATAAAACGCCAAAGTTCGTAACCGAAGATGGAAGTCGGCTTACCATAGAGCCAGAGAGAAGCATTGTACTGCCTAAAGTTCATGCGTTGTCGGGCTTGAAGAACAAGCTGACACAGGCTATTCCCACGTTACATATGGTTGAGCATAGTGAAATAGGCTATCGCTACCCAACGGCAGCGTTGGCTGGGCTAGACGCGCCATTTATTAAACGTATGCGATCTGAGTATTTTCACAAAGTGGATGAAGATAGAAGTATTTGCCGCCCTGTGAATTTGTCGTTCGGAATTAAAAGTCGCGGAAAAGCTGACAACCGACAAGAATACGAAGTGTGGATGCCAGACGAAGCGCCAGATCAAAATCCGCTTCCTCTGCTCATCAATGCCTATGGCGAAGACTTACCCGATGATGTAAGACACTTTGTTGAACAACCCTCAAGAGTACACGGTTGGATGGGGGTTAAGCGGGCAGCATTTGAAGCGCTTTACACAAACAAGCAACATTGTGGTGATTTGATCATTTGCGTCGCCATGAGTGTAGACGCCTACAACATTGGCGCTAAACCTGATCTAGCTTATTCTCCTGAAGCAGAAAGCTCTATTGCTGTAAGCAACGCAGAGTTTGAGTGGGAAATAGAGGGGTACTATGCTCCGCGAGGCTGGGCGTTTGACCACGATGAAGTGTGGGCAGCAATAAATCACACGTTAGAAGCTATCAATGCGCCGCTCGATGATTTATACGGCAACGAAATCATTCCTATTGCCGAAAGTAAAACGGAGCGAATTTTGTCAACATTGCAATCACTGGGCGTTAGGCAGGAAGAAGTAGACGAACTCAATCTTCAGCCTTGGGAGTTCATGCTAACCGAAAGTGAGCATAGGGTTAAAGCGCACGATCCTAGCCGTTCGGTTAATTTATTAGGTAGACTAAATCGACTCTTTTACCAACCAGAGCAGCAGTTGCCTTCACTAAATTGGATGCATGATCTGATTTTATAGGTTTAAACTTTTAAGATTACTCTACTGTCCGATTTTATTTCATATCGATCACAAGGCCAGGCGCGCTGAAAGCACTTTCATGCGCGCTTTTTTATATTCCTTCTGAAGTCATTCTGTAACTAAAAAGACTTATATGTAAAATTTTATATAAAATATGTTGGTTTTTGTAAATAACTTTCAGTTTTGTCGTGATCTGTCTGTTTA